>NZ_JBEYFP010000176.1:0-10456 GCF_040634455.1 Kitasatospora sp. NPDC007106 | reverse complement strand
CCGAGCGGGTGCCGCGGCCGCCCGCGTTCCCGGGCAGGCCCTAGGCTGCCGGGCATGCCCAGTGGTGACACCTCAGGACCGCTCGACCTCGGCCTGCTGCGGACCTTCCTCGCCGTGCACCGCTCCGGCTCCTTCACCGCCGCCGCCCGGCTGCTGCGGCTCTCCCAGCCGACCGTCACCGCACAGATCCGCACCCTGGAGCAGCAGCTCGGCAGGCCGCTGTTCGAACGGCTGCCGCGCGGGGTCACCGCCACCGCCGCGGCCGACGCCCTCGCCGCGGAGGTCGCCGCCCCGCTGGACGCCCTCGCCGCCGTCGCCGAACGCGGCAGCGCCGACCCCGGCGCCCCGGCCGAGCCCGTCCACCTCGCCGGGCCGGCCGAGTTCCTCGGCGTCTGCGCCATGCCCGCACTCGCCCCGCTGATCGGCGCCGGACTGCGGCTGCGGGTCACCGCCGGACTCACCGACGACCTGCTCGCCGGACTGCGGGCCGGCCGCTACGACCTCGTCGTGGCCACCGCCCGGCCGCGCGGGCGGGCCCTGCACGCCGTCCCGCTCGCCGACGAGGAGTTCGTCCTCGTCGCCGGGCCCGACTGGGCCGCCCGGATCGGCGCAGGGCGGGTCGCCGCCGAGGGCCCCGCCGCACTGCGCGGCGTACCGCTGGTCACCTACGCCGAGGACCTGCCGATCGCCCGGCGCTACTGGCGGCACGTGTTCGGCACCCGGCTGACCGGACCGGCCGCGGCCGTGGTGCCCGACCTGCGCGGGGTGGCCGCCGCGGTGGCCGGCGGCGCCGGGATCTCCGTCCTGCCGCGCTACCTGTGCGCGGCCGACCTCGCCTCGGGGGCACTGGTCGCACTGCACGAACCGGAGGACCCGCCGATCAACACCGCCTGGCTGGTCGGACGGGCCGGGGCCGCCGAACCGGCCGCCGTCGCACAGGTCCGTGCACGGCTGCTGGCGGCGGCCCCGGCCTGGTGAGGGCGCCTGCGGCGGGCGTCAGAGGCCCAGTGCCGCCGGGTCCGCCGCCAGGGCGCGCATCGGCTCCCGGGCGTCCTCGACCAGCCGGCGGGCCGTCAGGTCGAGGAAGCCGCCCACTCCGGTGACCTCGGCGGCGAGGGTGCCGTCCGCCTTCACGACGGTCTGCTCGACACCGAAGGTCTTGCCGTCGCCCCACACGAAACGGCAGCTCACCGCCACCTCCTCGCCCGCCCGCAGCTCGCGCCGGTAGCGGACGGTCGTCTCCAGCACGACCGGGCCGACGCCCTTCGCCAGCAGGTCGGCCTGCCGGATGCCGGCGTGTTCGAGGTAGCACCAGCGGGCGTGCTCGGCGTACTGCAGGTAGACCGACTGGTTGAGGTGGCCCTGGGAGTCGGTCTCGTAGCCGCGGACGGTGATCGGAACACTGAATTCGGTCATGCCACGAACAGTACGGGCACGCCCGGCAGGGGCGCGGGGAACTGCGCGATCCGGGTGCGGCCGCACTTGCAGGATGGGCCAAGCAAAAACAGGGGCGCGGGGAACTGCGCGATCCGGATGTGGCTGCCCGCTACGAACCAGAGGTCGGCCCTGACAGCCCCCACACCCAACCCCGGACTGCGCAGTTCCCCGCGCCCCTGACTTGGCTCTACCTGATTCTCCAGAGCCGGCCGATCCCGGATTGCGCAGCTCTCCCCCAGCCTTCGGCCGGGAGGTGCCCCCACGCGCCCCTGGGGTGGTGCCCCTGACTCGGCCTCAGGGCTCCAGGTGGGTGGGGGCGAACATGCGGAGGAGGGCGGGGAGGACGACCACGGTGGGGCCGGGGGTGGCGAGGGCGGCGGTGAGGTCGGCGTGGAGGGTTTCGGGGGTGGTGGGGACGGCCGGGACGCCGAAGGACTCGGCGAGGCGGAGGAAGTCGGGGCGGGCGAGTTCGGTCGCGGTGGCCTCGCCGAAGGTGTCCGTCATGTACTCGCGGAGGATGCCGTAGCCCCCGTCGTCCACGATCAGCCAGGTGACGTCCAGGTCGTGCTGGCGGGCGGTGGCGAGTTCCGCGATCGAGTACATCGCGCCGCCGTCCCCGGAGACGGCGAGGACGGGCCGGCCCGGCAGGGCCGCCGCTGCGCCGAGCGCGGCGGGGAAGCCGTAGCCGAGGCCGCCGGCGCCCTGGGCGGAGTGCATGGCGCCGGGGCGCCGGGCGTCCCACGCGGACCAGGCCCAGTAGCCGAGGATGGTCATGTCGAAGAAGGCCGGGGAGTCGTCCGGCAGGGCGGCGCGGGCCGCGGCGAGGACCTGCTGTTCCAACTCCAGTCCCTGGCCGTCGATCCGGGCCCGGACCTGCTTGAGCAGGTCGGCGGCGGCGGCCTCGGCGCGGCCGTCGGGCTCGCGCGCGGGGACGGAGTCGGCGAGGGCGGCGAGGGCGAGCCGGGCGTCGGCGTGGATGCCGAAGGCGGGGTGGTTGGACTCCAGCTTGCCGAGGTCGGCCTCGACCTGGATCAGCTGACCGCGTGGGGCGAACGTGTGGTAGTTGCTGGAGAGTTCGCCGAGTCCGGAGCCGACGACGAGCAGTACGTCGGCGTTCTCCAGCAGGTCGGTGGTGTGCCGGTCCTCCAGCCAGGACTGCAGCGAGAGCGGGTGCTCCCAGGGGAAGGCGCCCTTGGCACCGAAGGTGCAGGCCACCGGCGCGCGCAACAGCTCGGCCAGGCGCAGCAGTTCGTCGGTCGCGCCGGCCCGGACGACCCCGCCGCCGGCGAGGATCACCGGGTTCTCGGCCTCGGCGAGCAGTACGGCGGCCTCGGCGACGAGTTCGGCCCGCGGGACGAGCGGGCGGGGTTCGGCGCGCAGGCCGGTGACCCGGGGCACGGTGGTCGGGGCGAGCAGGACGTCCTGCGGGATCTCCACCCAGACCGGCCCGTACGGGGCGGTGAGGGCGGACTCCCAGGCGGCGGCGAGGGCGGAGGGGATCTGCGAGGCGGTGCGCGCGGTGTGCACGGACTTCACCACGTCGCGGAAGCTGGCCTGCTGGTCGACGAGTTCGTGCAGGTAGCCGCGGCGGCGGCCGCCGAGGCCGGCGGAGGGGATCTGCGAGGAGACGGCGAGCACGGGGGCGGAGGCGGCGGCGGCCTCCTGGAGGGCGGCGAGCGAGGTGAGGGCGCCGGGGCCGGTGGAGAGGAACAGCGGGGCGACGGTGCCGGCGGTGCGGGCGTAGCCGTCGGCGGCGAAGCCGGCGTTGTTCTCCACCCGCAGGCCGACGTAGCGCAGCCGGGAGCGGCGCAGGGCGTCGAACAGGCCGAGGGCGTGCTGGCCGGGGAGGCCGAAGACGGTCTCGGCGCCGAGGTTGGCGAGGGATTCGACGACCAGGTCGCCGCCGTTGCGGACGTGGGTCATGCGCGCTCCTCGGCGATCCGGCGGGCCATCAGGGTGGTCAGCTCGTAGGCGGTGTGCGAGGCGGCCACGGAGGTGATCTCGGCGTGGTCGTAGGCGGGGGCGACCTCGACGAGGTCGGCGGAGACGATGTTGCAGCCGGCGAGTCCGCGGAGGATCTCCAGGAGTTCGCGGGAGGTGAGGCCGCCGGCCTCGGGGGTGCCGGTGCCGGGGGCGTGCGCCGGGTCGAGGACGTCGATGTCGATGGAGACGTACAGCGGGCGGTCGCCGATCCGCTCGCGGAGCTGCTGGGCGACCTCGTCGACGCCGCGGCGCATCACGTCGGCGGAGGTGACGATGCCGAAGCCGAGCTTCTCGTCGTCGGTGAGGTCCTGGCGGCCGTAGAGCGGGCCGCGGGTGCCGACGTGGCTGAGCGCGGAGGTGTCGAGGATGCCCTCCTCGACGGCGCGGCGGAACGGGGTGCCGTGGGTGTACTCGGCGCCGAAGTAGGTGTCCCAGGTGTCGAGGTGGGCGTCGAAGTGGAGCAGGGCGACCGGGCCGTGCTCGGCAGCGACGGCGCGCAGCAGCGGCAGGGCGATGGTGTGGTCGCCGCCGAGGGTCATCAGCCGGGCACCGGTGGCGAGCAGGTCGCGGGCGGCGGCCTCGACGGTGTCGACGGCCTCGTTGATGTTGAAGGGGTTCGCGGCGACGTCGCCGGCGTCGGCGACCTGGGCGAGGGCGAACGGCGAGGCGTCCTGCGCCGGGTTGTAGGGCCGCAGCAGGCGGCTGGCCTCGCGGATCGCGTTGCCGCCGAACCGCGCGCCCGGCCGGTAGGAGACCCCGGTGTCGAACGGGACGCCGACCACGGCGATGTCGGCGCGGCCGACCTCGTCCAGGCGGGGCAGCCGGGCGAAGGTGGCGGGGCCGGCGTAGCGCGGGACGCGGGACGAGTCGATCGGGCCGCGCGGTTCGGTGGTGCTCATGGATTCCTCGGGAGGGTCGGTGGGTGCGGTGGCGTGCCGTCAGGCGGCGGCGGGGACGGCCTCGGGCTCGGCCGGGGTACGGCCGTCGAGGCGGTCGCGCCAGCGCTCCAGCAGGCGGGCGTCGGTGGGCCGGGTGGCCAGGCTGACGGCCAGGTAGGCGACCAGGCTGGCGCCGAGGCCGTAGTAGATGGGCTCGTTGGCGAGGGTGCCCTTGAGCACCATGAGGGTGATCACGGTGACGCCGCCGGCGGTCATCGCGGCCAGCGCGCCCGGCAGGTTGCCGCGGCGCCAGACCAGGCCGCCGAGGATCGGCACGAGCAGGCCGCCGACCAGCAGGTTGTAGGCGACGGTGAGGGCCGCGAGGACGTCGTCGAGCAGGCAGGCCAGGCCGATGGAGATCGCGCCCAGGACGATGATCGCCAGCCGGTTGGAGCCGACCTCGTCGTGGTCGTCGCCCTGCGGGCGGACCTTGCCGCCGCGGGTGCGCAGCCACTGCCAGATGTCGTTGTTGGCGACGGTGGCGGAGGCGATCAGGGCGCCGCTGGCGGTGGACATCATCGCGGAGAGCGCGGCGGCCAGCACCAGCCCCTTCACACCGGTCGGCAGGGTGGTCTTCACGATGGTCGCGAAGGCGCTGTCGGCGCCGGCGAGCTGCGGGTGCAGCGCCTTGGTGGCCATGCCGATGACGGCGCCGGCGAGCCCGTAGACCAGGCAGTAGACGCCGGCCACGGTGCCGCCGTAGGAGGCGACCCTGTCGGTGCGGGCGGTGAACACCCGCTGCCAGATGTCCTGGCCGATCAGCATGCCGAAGGTGTAGATCAGCACGAAGGTGAGGATCGACTCGCCGCCGATGGAGCCGAAGGAGAAGTAGCCGTCGGGCAGCTTGTCGGCCATGGCGCTCCAGCCGCCGGCCTTGACGACGGCGATCGGCAGCAGCAGCACCAGCACGCCGATCGACTTCACCACGAACTGCACCATGTCGGTGAGGGTGATCGACCACATGCCGCCGAGGGCGGAGTAGCCGACGACGATGGTGCCGCCGATCACCACGGCCGCCCAGCGGGGCACGTCGAAGAGCACGTCGAAGACGGTGGCGTAGGCGATCGTGGAGGTGACGGCCAGCATCAGGGTGTAGACCCACATCACCACGCCGGAGATGACGCTCGCGGCGTCGCCGTAGCGCAGCGAGAGCATCTCGGCGACGGTGTAGACCTTCAGCCGGGCGATCCGGGCGGAGAAGAAGGCGCTCAGGGCGAGCAGGCCGAGGCCGATCGCGAAGACCATCCAGGCGCCGGACAGGCCGTAGGTGTAGCCGAGGCGGACGCCGCCGATGGTGGAGGCGCCGCCGAGCACGACGGCGGCCATCGTCCCGGTGTACATCAGCGGGCCGAGGCGGCGGCCGGCGACCAGGAAGTCGCTCTTGGAGCGGGCGCGCCGCCTGCCCCACCAGCCGACGGCGACGATGCCCGCCAGGTAGCAGGTCATCACGACGTAGTCGATGGCCATGTGGTCCTCCGATCCGGCCGCCGCGCTGCGGGTGCGGGGCCGGGGTGCTCGTGGGGGACGGCTGCCGCGGCCGGAAGGGGGCCTGCCGCGGCGCCGGAGGGGGGACGGGTACGGGCACCGACCGCCGGACGGCGTCCTCGGCCCGTGCTGAAACGGTACGAGCAGCGCCGGGGCGGTTGAAGTGTCGGATCCGTCCATTCTCTATGCTCTGGATGGAGGAAGTGTCCATCGGAGGGAGGCCGGGCATGTCCGCACCGCCCGTCCCGGCGGCCCCGCGCGCGCCCGAGCCGGGGACGCCCGCCCTGCCCCTGCGGGTGCTGCTCGGCGCCCCGGGCCTCGGCCTGGAGCAGATCGCGGGGCCCCGTGACGACCGGCTGATCGGCACCATCGGCACCACCGAGCTGCCCGACCCGGCACCGTACCTGTCCGGCGGCGAACTGCTGCTGACCGCGGGCGTCCGCTTCCCGCCGACCGCGGAGGCCGTGGACGCGTACGTGCGCAGCGTCGCCGCGGCCGGGATCGCGGCGCTCGGCTTCGGCATCGCCCCCGTCCACGACGAGGTGCCGGCGGTGCTCGTCGAGACCTGCGAGCGGCATGCGCTGCCGCTGGTGCGGGTGCCGCCGGCGACGCCGTTCGTCGCGGTCAACCGGGCCGCGTACGCGTTCATGGCCGAGGCCCGCAACCGCGACCTGCGGCTGGTCTCCGAGGCGCAGTCCGCCCTCGCCTCCGCCGCGGCCCGGCCGGACGCGCTGCAGGCCGTGCTGCACCAGCTGGCCGTGCGCACCGGCTCCTGGACGGTGCTGCTGGACGCCGCCGGACAGGAGCTCTTCGCCGCCGGGGAGCGCCCCGCCGCGCCGGCGCCGCGGCAGGTGCGGGAGCTGGCCGCCCGCACCACGGCCCGGCTCGCCGGCCGGCCCGGCCGGACGGCGCCGCCGACGGCCGCCGCCGAGCACCTCGAAGGACGCCACCTCACCGTTCACACCCTGCCCGGCGGCCTCGCCCTCGGCATCGCCGCGGACACCCCGCCCAGCAGCGTCCACCGCTCGGTCACCGGCGTCGCCGCCGTCCTGCTCGCCCTGCTCACCAGCCCCCGGCACGCCCTCGGCGCCGACACCCGCGGTTCCGGCGCCCTCGTCCGGCTGCTGCTCGGCGCAGCCCCGGCCGAGGTCGCCGCCCTGCTGCAACCGGACGGCGCCGCGGACGGCCGCTGGATCGTCGTCGCCGGACGGCGCACCCGGCCCGGACGCGGGGACGACCCCGTCCAGGTCGCGGCGCTCGGCACCGCCCTCGGCACGCCCTACCTGGACGTCACCGGCAACGAACTGCGGGCCCTCGTCCCCGGGCCCGCCGCGCCCGATCCGGCCGCCGCCGTCCGGCTGGGCTGGACGCTCGGCTTCAGCACCCCCACCGGGCCGGACGGGCTCGGGAACGCGGCCGTGCACGCCGACCGCGCCCTGCGACGGGCGCTGGCGGGCGGCCGGGGCGCCGCGCAGCAGCGCGACGAAGCCCTGAGCATGCACGCCCTGGTCGCCGAGGACGAGGCCCGCGCCCACGCCCGGGCCCTGCTGGCGCCGCTCGCGGAGGCGGGCGCCCCCGGACCGGACGTCCTGCGGGAGACCCTCACCGCCTGGCTCGCCCACCACGGCAGCTGGGACCGCACCGCCGCCGCCCTCGAACTCCACCGCAACACCGTCCGCCAGCGCATCGCCCGCACCGCCGACCTCCTCGCCGCCGACCTCAACGACCCCGACGTCCGCATGGAGCTGTGGTTCGCCCTCCGCCGGCTCCCGCCGACGGACCACCGGGCCTGAATCCGGCCCGCTAACCGAGGGAGACCGTCAGGATCCAGGCGACGGGCAGGGCGAGGATGCCGAGGGCGACGGCGCCGAGCAGGGCGACGAGCCAGCCGAAGAAGTAGTTCTCGCCGTTGCGGAGGCGTCCCCGGCGGGCGGAGGTGAGCAGCCAGTGACCGGGCAGGCCGAGGGTGGCTGCCGTCCAGCCGGCGTAGGTGACGTAGTGGGCGGCGGTGGACGGCGAGGGCTCGAAGACGTCGCGGCCGACGAGCCGGACGTCGCGCCGGGTGCCCGGCCGGTGGTCGCCGGCGGCGGAGCGGAGCAGCACCGAGGGAACAGCCGCCGCACCGGTGGACGAGGACGCGGCGAACGGCGTGTACGTGCCCCGGCAGTGGGTGTCGTTGCCCTCCAGTTCCTCGAAGCATCCGGCGACCACGAAGGTGCCGGTCGCCCCCGCGACACCGGTCAGCGCGGCCAGCCGGGCGCCGAACAGCAGCCAGACGACCGCCAGGCAGCCGCCGAGCCAGAGCACGGCGAAGCCGCCGGCCAGCCGCCAGGACCGCGTCCGGTCCGTCCACCCCATGCGGCGCCCCCGCCACTCGACCACCCGTTCACCTGTTCGACCCGGGCCCTACCCGGTGCAGGCGCCACGGAACCGCGCGGCTTCCCGCAGGGGCACGGTCGGCGGTGGTCGGCGGCGGTCAGTGCCGGTCGGTGAAGGAGCCGTGGCGGCCGGCTCCCTTGGCGAAGCGGGCGGCTCCCTCGCCGGCCTCGGGCAGGGACCGCAGGCCGTGCCGGAGTTCGTTGTCGAGGGCGTCGTGCTCGCTCAGCCCGTCCTGTTCGAGGAGGGAGAGCCGGTCCTCGCGCATGCAGGTCTGCGGGAAGCGGGCGATCTCGGCGGCGAGCCGTTCGGCGGCCTGCCGGGAGGTGCCGCGGGGGACGACCCGGTCGACCAACCCGATGCTCTTGGCCTCGCCGGCGTCGACCGGGCGGCCGGTGAGGACGAGGTCCATGGCGCGGCCGGCGCCGATCAGCCGGGGCAGCCGGACGGTGCCGCCGTCGATCAGGGGGACGCCCCAGCGGCGGCAGAACACGCCGAAGACGGCGTCCTCCTCGGCGACCCGCAGGTCGCACCAGAGGGCGAGTTCGAGGCCGCCCGCGACGGCGTGGCCGGAGACGGCGGCGATGACGGGCTTGGAGAGCCGCATCCGGGTGGGGCCCATCGGCCCGTCGCCCTCGGGGGCGACCCGGTTCCCGTCGGCGGTGCCGAAGGCCTTGAGGTCGGCGCCGGCGGAGAAGGTGCCGCCCTCGCCCCACAGGACGGCGACGGAGGCCTCGGGGTCGGCGTCGAAGGAGCGGAAGGCCTCGGCGAGGGCTTCGGCGGTGGGTCCGTCGACGGCGTTGCGGCTCTCGGGGCGGGAGAGCACGACGGTGGTCACCGGTCCGCTGCGTTCGGTGCGTACGGGCATCTGTGCCGGTCCTCCTCGCTGCCGCGGCCACCGCCGACCGGTGGACGGACCCCATCGAACCAGAACGGCGCCGTCCCGACGAGGCCGCCGCGCGGCGGGGTCCGGCGGGCCCACTGACAGGCGCTCATACTATGATCTGCCGCCGGGGATTGGGTGGCACACGATCCGGCGGCCGCACCGCCGGGGCCGTCCGACCCGACGGGGACAGCGCGGACGGGAAGCCGTCCGACGGGGGAAGGACCGCCATGTCAGGCAGCCACTACAAAGTGTCGCCCGAACAACTCGACCGGCTCGCCAAGGAGTGGCAGGCCCAGGCCGAACGCCTGGAACGCGTCGCGGCCAAGGTCGACGCGCTCTCGGGCAAGTTCCGCACCGCCGAGATCGAGACCCTGATCACCGGCGGCGTGCTCTCCACCGGCATCGTGCTCGCCGCCGAACAGGCCGCCCAGGACGCCGGGCAGAGCGCCGCCGCCACCGCGAAGGCGATGCACCAGGACGCGGCCGGGATCCGGCACTGCGCCGACAACTACCGCGAGGCCGAGGAGCACGCCGGCAAGCAGCTGCCCGGCGGCGGCCACCACACCCCGCCCAAGTCGCCCGGCAAGCCCGGCGGCAGCGGCGGACACCACGGCGGCGGACACCAGGGCGGCAGCGGCGGCCACGACGGCGGCGGCAGCGGCGGGCACCACCCGATGCCCTCCTCGCCGAACCCGCACGGCAAGATCCCGATGTCCGACGTCGACTACAGCGGCGCCGGCTCGTGGAAGAGCGGCCGGGCCGCCTGCGAGGACTACGTCAACCAGGCGCTCGACACCATGGGCATCAAGGACCCGCAGGCCCGGGCCAACTGGATGCGCGGCCTGCTCACCATGACCCAGCGCGAGTCCTCGTACAACGACTCGCACTGGCTGGTGAACAAGACCGACAGCAACGCCTGGGGCCCGACCCAGGCGGACGGCGCGCCGCTGCACTCCTCGCGCGGCCCCTGGCAGTGCATCCCGGACACCTTCGCCGCCTACCACCAGCCGGGCACCTCCACCAAGATCTACGACCCGGTGGCCAGCGCGTGCGCCTCCATGAACTACATGATGGCGCGCTACCACGTCTCACCGGACGGCCACGACCTGGCCGCCAAGGTCGCCCAGGCCAACCCGAACCACGGCCCGCAGGGCTACTGACCGTCCGCGCCGGCCCGCACGGCCGGCCGTCGAAACCAGGAAGAGCCACCTCACCGTGTCCCGACACACCACGGCGCTGCGCGCCGCCACCGCCGTCTCCGCCGCCGTCCTCGCCGTCGGCGTGCTGACCGCCTGCGACCCGGCCGAGCCGGCCGCCGCGCCGAGCACCGCCGCCGCGAGCCAGGCCGCGC
>NZ_JBEYFP010000175.1:0-10470 GCF_040634455.1 Kitasatospora sp. NPDC007106 | reverse complement strand
GCCCCGCGTCCGCGGGCCCTCCGTCGGCGGCGCCGGCCGCTCCGGCCCCGCCCGCGCCGTCGGCCTCCTCGGACCCGAGGCCCTCGGCGATCCAACGGCCCAGATCGGTGTACGCCTCGTCCACCGCGGCCGCGAAGTCCGGGTCCTCCTCCCGTGCCGCCGCCTCGACGCGCATCCGCCCGACGATCTCCGCGAGGTCCGCCGCGAGGTCCTCGCGCAGGGTCTCGGCCTGCCGCTCCAGGTCCTCGGCCGGCGCACTGGCGTGCCCCCTCAGCCGGCCGAGCTCCGCCTCGACGCCCGCGGTGGCCGCCAGGACCGCCCGGGCCAGCTCCTCCGACCGTTCGGCGAGTCCGGCGACGATGTCGTTGTCCATCACCGGCAGCCGCTCGGCCAGGGCCGCCAGCACCGGCGCCAGCAGGCGCTCCTGCACCGAGGCCGGATCCGCTGCGTCGGTCTCCAGAACGGTGAAGTGCCGCCCCGGCAGGCCGGCGTTGACCTCGCTGGTCAGATGCCCGTGCAGGGCCGCGGCCAGGCTCTCCGGGTCGCCACTGCCCTTGTTGACGACGAGGAAGACGAAGTCGCCGGTGCGCCGGACCAGTCCGCGGGCGTCGTCCAGCAGCGCCAGCGCCCGGCCGTCCGCCGCCCCGAAGTAGGCCATCCCCTCCACCGGGCGCTTGACGAGCAGGACGGCGTCCACGTCGTGCCGCAGGCCGGCGACGTGGCGCCGCTCGGCGTCCGCGGCCATCTCCCCCAGCCCCGGCAGGTCGACGATCCCGATCCGGCCCACCCCCGGGTGCGGGAATTCGCACTCGATGCGCGCCTCGCGGACCGCGAGGTAGCGGCGGGAGGGGTTCCCGCCGTCCACTTCGGACTGCGACGGGTACGCGACGTAGCCGCGGAGCTCCGCCAACGGCACCTCCCGCCCGCTGCCGACCAGATCCTCCCGGTACGACCACAGCGCGCGCTGGGCCGCCACCACCCGCTGGAGCAATGGCGCCTTGCTGTCCTCCACCGCCTCCGGGTAGCGCCAGCCGGCGAACTCCTCCAGCGAGGCGGGAGCCGCGGCCAGGCCCAGGTACGCGTGGTACGGACGGACCGACTCGGCCAGGAACGACTCCGGGGTGTGCAGGCGCAGCACCGCCCGGGACTGGCCCGGGACGTGGCAGATGCGGCTGCGGACCGCCGTCACCGGGATCCCGGATCCGGCGGGGATCTCGGCGTTGGTCAACCCGGAGAGCGACTGGAGCAGGGTGCTCTTGCCGACCCGCGCCTGCCCGCTCACCCCGAGGTTCACGGTGCCGCGCGCGAACCGTGCGGCCGCCTGCCCGTGCAGGTCCAGGAGCTCGGAGACGCGTGCTCCCAGGTCGCGCAGCGCCGATCCGTCGAGCGCCGCGCGGAGCCGTTCCGAGGCGTCGGCCTGGCCGCGCAGCGCGGCCAGCAGCTCCTCCAGCCTCCCGAGGGCGGAGCCCGCCCCGCGCCAGCGGGCGCTCTCCGCGTCGACGACGTCCAGCAGCTTGCGACGGTTCTCCAGGAGCGCCGCGACCCGCGCGGCGCTCTCCGGTCCAGAAACCGAGGTCATCCGATCCCGCCCTCCCTGACCCCTGCCGGTCGGTGCGTTCCACATCGTAGGAGGGCGCGAGGACGGTCGTCCGGATCAGTCGGAAAATACCTGATGTGACGTCAATTCCGTTATGCAGCCGCGATATTGACATGAACGCCGCCTCCGACAGGTGTTCGTCGGCGCAGCGGGGGCGGGGCGCCGGACCACGAGCGGCCCGTCCCCGTCATCAGCACGCAGTTCCTGGCCGGCGGCCTCATGATGACGGGTTGTTGGACCGACGACCCCGTCCGGACGACGGTCGTGGACGTCGTCCACGGCACCCTGGCCTTCACCCGGGACGACCCGCGGGGCACCGCGCGGATCCCCGCCGGCAACCACGTCTACGTCGTCTCCCGGGCCGTGACTCCCGCCGGCGCGCTCACCAAGGCGGAGAACCACTTCTTCGTCGAGTGCCTGGAGGCCCGGACGGGCCGCTCGCTCTGGAGGAGTCCCGTCGAGGACTGGGTGCCCGCGGAGCGGCGCGACGACGACGCGGCCGGCCGCGCGGAGGCCGTCGAGGGCACCGACGAGGAGGACGGGCACCCGCACACCGTCCTCGTCTCGCTGCACGGCAGCACGCTCCTCGACGGCGACACCGGCAAGGAGCTGTGGCACGGCGAGGACTCCCGCAGCGGCACCGAGTACTCCCCGTACGGCGTCCGGCTGGAGCAGCCCGACGTGGATCCGGCGAACGGCATGACCGTCAAGGGCTTCTCGCTGGTCACCGGCCGGCAGCGGTGGTCCGTCGACGTGCCGCCGCTCCCGAACCCGCAGGAGTACCCGGACGGCCCGGTCAGGATCCTCCACAGCACCGACCGGGCGGTCTTCGCCTACGACGTGCGGACGGGGAAGGTCGTCGCCCGGGGGCCCGTGCCGAAGGGGCTCGACGACGTCGTCCAGGGCGGCGGCAGGATCCTCGCCACCACCGACGGCGGGAAGCGGCTGGCGCTCTACCGCGTCACCGACATGACGGCGCCGATCTGGAGCATCCCGGTCGAGGAGACGAAGCCCGCCGTGGTGCGGTCCGGCCTGGTCGGGGTCAACGGGCCGCGCGGCGTGGTGCTGCTGAGCGCCGAGGACGGCTCGGTGCGGTCCGAGGTGCAGGACACCTCGCTCGTCTTCGGCTCCGGCGCGATCGGCGCCGTACCCGGCTACGGGCTGGGGATGCTCGGCCACGACAGGGTCGTCGTCCTCGACACCGACCTGCAGACCCGCTGACCCGCTGACCGGCGCGGCCCGGCGACCCGCACCGAGCCGCACCGAGCCGCACCGAGCCGCACCGAGCCGATGTGTACCCCTGGACGAGAGGAGAGCGCGGATGACGACCGGAGCACCGCGGAAGGCCGACTTCTTCATCAGCTACACCCGGGCGGACAGCGCCTGGGCCGAGTGGACGGCCAAGGTGCTGGAGGACGCCGGCCACACGGTCGTCGTCCAGTTCCTGGACTTCGCCGTCGCCGACAACTTCGTCCTCGCCATGGAACGCGCGCTGGCCGGCTCGCAGCGCCTCGTCCTGCTGCTCAGCCAGGCGTACATGCGCTCCGGATTCACCGCGGCGGAGTGGTCGGCGGTCTTCCGCCTGGACCCGGACGGTCGGCGCCGGCTCCTCGTCCCCCTCCTCGTCGAGGACTTCGAGCTCGACGGGCTGCTCGGGCCGCGCATCCACATCCCGCTCCACGACGTGGACGAGGCCACCGCCCGCCGGCGGCTGCTCGACGGTCTGCAGGACCCGCGCGCCACCCGGAATCCGGATCCGCCCTTCCCCGGCCGCTCCTGACCTCACATCATCCGCCGGCCGCCCGGCGGAGAACGGACCGGTACACCGTGATCGACTTCTTCGTCTCGTACGCCGAGGACGACCTGTCCTGGGCCGAATGGATCGGCTGGCAGCTCGAATCGGCCGGGTACAGCGTCCGCCTCCGCGCCTGGGACCACGCCCTGCCCGGCACCAACCGGGTGCTGGCGGAGGACAGCGACCTCGGGAACGCCGAGCGCCTGATCTCCGTCCTGTCGCCGGACTACCAGTTGTCCGCCGACTCCCGTGCCCAGTGGTCCGCGTTCCTGCGCACCGACCCCGCGGGCGAACGCCGCCGCATCGTCCCGGTCGAGGTCGTCCCCGGCCACGGCGGCGCGCTGCTCGGCAACCTCGAACCGGTGTCGCTCGTCGGGCTGGACCGCAGGGCGGCGCAGCGGGCCCTCCTGGCCGCGGTGCGCGAGACCCGCCTCAAGCCCTCCCGCAGCCCTGGCTACCCCGGCCGCCGCGCCCCCGCCTATCCGGCCGGCGGCCTCGCGGCCCTCGCACCCGACACCCGGATGCTGCTGATCCTGCTCGGCATCGACGGCGCCGCGTTCCTCTACGGCGCCCTCGCCTACACCGGCCGGTCGGGCAACTCCGGCGACCTGTGGCGCAGCCTCGTCTTCGTCCTGCTGCTGGTGGTCACCCTCAGGTCGACCGGACGATGGTGGCGCCGCCGCTTCTGACGGGCCGAGGGGGAGGTCCTGGGGCGTGTCTTCAAAGGCGTACGGATGCCGCACAGGGGCGCGTGGGCGCAGCTGAATCGACCACCCGAGCGCCCGTTAGGCTGCCGCGTGTGAACGGAACGGACGAGGTCGGCGACGGGGTGGCGGTGCGGGCGGAGCTGCGCCGGGTGTGGGGCGAGTTGGACGCCGTGCTCGCCGCGGAGCACGAGCGCGGGCCGGGCGCGTACGAGCGGTCGGCGCCCGTGGTGGACCGGCTGCGGACGCCGGACGCCGCCTTCCTGCGGCCGGAATTGGAGGACCGGCTCGCCCGGTTCGCCGCCGCGGGCGACTCCTTCGGGCGCGACCGCATCGCCCACGTGCTGGCGGGTGCGTGCGGCGAGGACGCCCTGCCCGCCCTGTTGCGGGCGAGGGTGGGCGACCGCAACGAGGACGGGGACACCCTGGAGCTCGACGTGCTCGACCTGTTCCACGCGTGGCCCGCCGCCGCGCGGCGCCTGGCGCTGGAGTTCTTCGCCTCGGCGGACGCCGGTGCGCGGCTGGTGGGCATCTGGAGCCTCGGCATCCTCGACTTCGGCGGGCGGGAGTTCCTCGGCCTGGTCGCCGGTGCGGCCACCGACCCCGAGCCGCGGGTGCGGGCCGGGGTGATGAGCGCCCTCGGCACGATCTTCGGCACGGGCGATCCCGACCGGGCGAGGGCCGTCACGATGGCCGGCACCGCCGACCCCGCACCCGAGGTCAGGCGAGCGGCCGTGTCGGCCCTCGGATCGACCCGCGACGAGGAGGTCACCGCCCTGCTGGCGGCGCGTGCCGGGGACCCGGACCGCCAGGTCCGCGTCTGGGTGGCCTGGTCGCTCTCCCGCAGGCCGGAGCCGACTGCCCGGACGGCCTGGAGCGGCTCGCGGCGGACGAGGACGCGGACGTCCGCGACGCAGCCCGCACCGTCCTGACACGGTCGGGCGCCTGAGGGTACCGAGCCGCGCGGTGTGCCGGGGTGGTTCAGCGTGCCGGCAGCGGGGCCGGTCGGGGCCCGGCCGACGGTGCCGGGTCGGCGGCGCGCCACCGGCGGCGGGAGGCGAGGGCGGCCAGCCCGGCGCCGGCTGCGTTCAGCAGGACGTCGTCCACGGAGGACACCCGGTCCAGCCACAGCACGTACTGCGCCGTCTCGACCAGGACGGAGCAGCCCGCCCCCAGCGCCAGGATCCGCGGCACGGACGCGAGTGCCGCGAACCGCATCGGGGCGAAGCAGCCGAGTGCCGCGAACACCAGCAGGTTGCCGACGACCTGGACGGTCGCCGTGACCGGGCTGCCCGCGAGGACCTCGATCAGGTCCCGCAGCGGCACCAGGCTCACCCGGCGGGGAGCGGTGCCGGCCCCGGCGCCCGGCAGCATGATCATCCACACCCACGGCAGCGTCCCGTAGGCGATGCCGACCTCGGCCAGCGCGGTGCGCCGCGCCCACCCCGGCGAGGTGCCGGCGGCACTCCGACGGCGTGCCAGCGCCCACACGGCCAGCGCGGCCAGCGGCAGTCCGGCCGCGGTGAGGAACACCACGCCGTTGATCGTGCCGAGCCAGGCGTGCCACCCGTCGCGGTGGTGGTGGAGCGGCCGCTGCGCGAGGAAGGCCACGACCGCGGCACCGAGGACCGCCGGGCCGGCGAGGACGGCCCTGCGGATGCGGCGGGCCGGTGCTGGGGGTGTTGCGGTGCGGTCCATGGCTCCACTGTCGACGGCGGGCCGGCCGGCCCGGCCACGGCGGCTGCTGATCGTTCGTCCGCGAGTATCGCACTGCCGCAACTCCCGGGCGGCCGTGCCGTCGGGACCACCCCGCGGGACGGCGTGCGTCAGAAGGGCGACTCGTCGGCGGGCCGGCTGTCGCCGCCGAAGGGTGGGAACGTTCGCGGCGCCGGCCGGCGGACGGCCACCAGGGCGTCCTCGATGCGGCCGACCTCGACGAGGTGCCGCGCGAGGTCGGCGGGGATCACCGAGCGGCACTGCTCCAGGTACGCGACGGCCGCCTCCGGGCGCCCGGCGTCGGCGAGCAGTCGGGCCAGGTGCGACGCGCCGTGGCCCGAACCGCCGGCGGGGTGGGCCCGGGCGGCGTCGACCGCCCGGTCGACCTGTCCGGCGGCGACGAGCAGTCTCAGCCGCAGCCGGAGGGGCTCCACGTCTTCGGATCCCAGATGGGGTTCGAGGGCGTCGAGGTGGGTCAGCCCCTCCTCGGCCCGCCCGTGGTCCGCGTACAGCCGGCACAGCGTGTCGACGGCCCACTCGTCGGTGCCGCCGCCGGGCCTGTCGACCCGTGAGCGCACCGCCTCGATCGCCTCGTCGACCCGGCCGTGCCGCACCAGGAGCCGTGCCAGGAGGCCGAGCGAGTTGCCGCTCGGTCCGTGCTCCTCGGCGTGCCGGCGGTACACCGCGGCTGCGCCGTCCGGGTCGCCGCGTTCCTCCAGCAGTTCCGCCAGGCACTGGGCCGCATGGCCGTGGGAGTCGGTCTCCGCGTATGCGCGGAGCTCGCCGATCCGGCCGTGCCGGGCCAGCAGCTCGGCCAGCTGGTCACGGTCGTCGACGGAGGTGGTGGTGCGGGTGTGCAGCAGGGCGATCGCCTCGTCGGTCCGGCCCTGCCGCTCGCGGACGGCGGCCAGCAGGTCGACGGCGTTCCACGGGGTGACGGGCCGGCAGTCGCACGGCCCGTCACACCGCCCCGCCGCTTCGACCCGGTCGGCCAGCAGCGCGGCGACCTCCTCGTCCCGGCCGAGACCGGCGGTCACCTCGACGAGCGCCTCCGCGAGCGACCAGTCCTCGACATGCGGCCGGAGCAGGTCGAACGCCTCGCCGCCGCGCCCCTGCCGGACGAGCAGCCGCGCGAGGAACGCGACGGCCGGTGTGTGCCCCTGTTCCACGTGCGGACGCACCCGGAGGGCTGCCTCTTCCGGCCGTCCCCACCGCTCCAGCAGTCCGGCCTCGGTCTCGACGGCCCTCCACCAGCCCGTGGCGGTGAACGGCGCGAGCGCCGCCAGCGCCTCCTCCCGCCGGTCCTCCCCGGCCAGGGCCGCCACCCACGCCCTGGCGCAGAACCAGTCACCGCCGCGGGCCTGCAACGCCACCTCGTCGAGCCGGCCGCGCTCCACCAGCAGCGAGACCAGCTCCGGCGGAATCCATCCGGAGAAGGTCAGGGCCCGGCTCTCGAGATCAGCAGCATCCACGGGCCGGAACCCTAGCGCGTGTCCTCGGAGGCGCACGGGACGCCTCCCGGCGCGCGCCTCCGGCCGTGCGGTCGTGTCAGCCGCCGCGCAGGGCCTTGTGGGCGCCGTAGGCCTCCAGGAATCCCTGGATCGCCTGCAGGTCGTCGCCGAAGGCCGCGGGCCGCCACTTCGCCTTGCCTCCGCCGCGGTAGCGGAGGTCCAGCCAGACGGCGATGCTCACCGTGCTGCTGTCGGAGAAGCTCTGCCCGCGGACCTTCAGTTCCACCCCGTCGAGGTCGGCGAAGCCCACGACGTCCGGTGGCGTCCGGTCGTCGCGGTACTCGACGGTGCCCTCGGGAGTGATCACCAGCAGCGGGTCGGGGTCGCGCGAGGAGCCGTGCAGCAGGCCGGACAGCTTTCCCCGCTTCTTGGTGAAGACCCGCCAGTTCGCCGGTGCGGCGCCGTGGCGGGCGTGTTCGAGGATGCTCTGCGGGTCTGTCATGCCGCCTCCGGTGTCTCCAGGACCACGATGGATTGTCCGTCCACCGGGGAACGGCCGCCACCGCGGCTCCGGTCAGCCGTCCGTCAGCTGCCGGACGGCCAGCAGGACGCGGCCCGCACCGTCCTCGCCCGTCATGTGCTCGGCGGCCCCCGCGGCGGCCTGGGCGTACGCCGGCCGGTGCACGACCCGGCGCAGTGCCTCGGCCAGGGCTTCGGCCGTGAGGGACCGGAAGGGGATCGGGTCGGCGGCGGCGCCGATCGCGGCCAGCCGTCCGGCCCAGAACGGCTGGTCGGCGGTGACCGGCACGGTGACCGCGGGGACTCCTGCCCGCAGTGCGGCTGCCGAGGTACCGGCTCCGGCGTGGTGGACCACCGCGGCCAGCCGCGGGAACAGCAGCGCGTGCGGGAGGTCCCCGACGGTCAGCACGTCGTCGCCCTCGGCCGCGAGTCCGGCGGCGCCGGCCTGGAGGATGCCGCGCAGCCCGGCGCGGCGCAGCGCCCGGACGGCGAGGTCGCTCAGCCGCTCCCCCTCGCCGGACGCCATGCTGCCGAAGCCGACGAGCACCGGCGGCGGGCCGGACCGCAGGAAGTCCTCCACCTCTGGCGGCAGTCGGTCGTCGGCGTCGACATGGGGCCACCAGGTTCCCACGATCTCGAGACCGGGGCGCCAGTCGGCGGGGCGGCGCACCAGGGCGGTGCTGAAGCCGTACAGGACGGGCCGGTTCGCCCGCTCCTGCCGGCGGCGCATCGCGGCGGGGGAGCACGGCGGCAGCCCGAGGCGGCGCCGCAGCTGCGTGACGGCGGGATCGTGGAGGCGGTCGGCGACACGGAGCGCGAGGCGTCCGGTCATGCGGTTGCCGAAGCGGCCGAGCGGTCGGACGCCGGGGACGGTCGGCGGGAAGTCGCCGGTGGGGGCGGTGGGTTGGAGGTGCACGCCGAGGCTCGGGATGCCGGTGACCTCGGCGAGGTGCCAGCCGAGCGGTGCCGTGGTGGCGGACAGCAGGAGCAGGTCCGCGCCGCCGTCGACGGCGTCGGCGAAGCCCCGGCCGAGGTCGGTGACGAACGCGGCGGCGGTGCGCATCAGTTCGCGCCGGTCCGGGCCGGTACCGGTGCCGGGGCCGGGGCGCGCCTTGGTGTCGGCGGGCAGGCTGCGGAACTCCAGTCCGGCGGCGCGGACGAGGGGCGCGAAGGGGTCGGCGGCGGCGAGGGCGACCTCGTACCCGGCGCGGCGCAGTTCGGCTCCGAGGCCGGTGTAGGGCGCGATGTCACCACGCGATCCGGCGGCGGCGATCAGGATCCTCATCGGGTCTCCCCGGAGTCGGGGCGGCCGGAGCCGGAGCGGCCGGCCGTGCGGGCGGCGGTGCGGCGGTCGGCGTTGGCGTGGACGGCCGCGTGCAGGTACCCGGCGAGGCCCGGGCGCTGCTGGGAGGGCGGGACGACCAGGGCGAAGGCACGCGGGTCGGCGGCGAAGTCGTCGGCGATCCGGCGGTGCATCTCGGGCGGGCAGGTGGTGAACCAGCGGGCGATGTGCAGGCGGTGCTCCTCGGCGAGGTCGCCGGCCCGCTCGCCGTCGCTCGGTTCGCCGTCGTCGAAGGCGGCGAGCAGTTCGGTCCGCCAGGCGGCGGCCTCGGCCATGAGCCGGCGCCAGTCCTCCTTGCTGTGGGCGGCGGCGCGCGCCATGGACTCGCGCTGTCCCTCGGAGTGCGCCCACTTCTGCTGAGCCTCGGTGGCGTAGCTGAGGTCGAAGGCGATCTCGCCGAACACCTCGAAGCGTTCCTGCGGGGTCATCGCGACGCCGGTCCGCTGGACGGCGATCGCCTGTTCCGCGACCTCGGCGAGCCGCTGGAGTCTGGCGATCTCCTCGCCCAACCGGCGCTGCCTGTCCAGGAGGTGCTGCAGGGCGTTGGCGTCCGGGTCGGCGAGGATCGCGGCGATCCCGTCGAGCGGGATCCCGAGTTCCCGGTAGAAGAGGATCTGTTGGAGCCGGGCGAGGTCGGCGTCGCCGTAGAGGCGGTAGCCGGCGTCGCTGCGGCCGCTCGGCGACAGCAGTCCCGCCCGGTCGTAGTGGTGCAGTGTGCGGACGGTCACCCCGGCGAACGCCGCGACCTGTCCGACGGAGTAGTTCATCCCCGTGCCCTTTCGTCGGCCTCAGCTTGGGGCCTGACGCAGGGGGAGGGTCAATTCGGCTCGGGGCTCCGGCCGGCCGGCTCCGGGGCAGGTGCGCCGCCGGCCCCTCGCCCCGGTCGTCGGAGGAGGGGCCGGCGGTCAGGAGGCCGCTTACGGGTTGACGCTCAGACCCTGCGCGATGAAGACGACGGTGTTGTGGGCGTCGGTGCGGATGGTGAAGACGTTGCCCTGCCAGCCGAACGCGCCGAAGGCGTTCTTGCCCTCGCCGTGGGCCTTGAAGAGCTTGGCGAGGTCGTTGGCGGTCGCGGCGGGTGCCGGCTGCTTGCCGGGGGTCTGGAGCAGCACCTTGGCGGTGGACGCCAGGGGGTAGGTGTCGGTGGGGGCGTCCGGCTGCCGCTCGACGGTCGGCGCGGTGGCACCGTCGTGGCAGGTGACCTTGGGGGCGCTGCCGTTGAGCAGGAGGCCGGTGGTCTCGGTCTGGATGCCCTCGACGTACACCCACTTGGCACCGGCCGCCGGCGAACGGGCCGGTGGTGACGCGGTTGTCGCCGGAGCGGCCGTTGCCGCCGAGCATGTCGT
>NZ_JBEYFP010000174.1:0-10494 GCF_040634455.1 Kitasatospora sp. NPDC007106 | reverse complement strand
TGGCCGTCCACGAACCGGCCAGCAGCAGGCCGGGCACGTCGGTGGCCGCGGCGGGCCGCAGCGGGGCGGTGCCGGGGGCCGGGTCGAAGGTGGCCGTCCGCTCGCGGGTGACGAAGAAGTCCAGCACCTCCGCCTCGCGGGCACCGGGCACCAGCCTGGCCAGCTCCGGCAGGTAGCGCTCGCGCAGCTCGGCCACCGGCAGGTCGATCTCGGCCTGCACCGCGGACTGCGAGAGCGCCAGGTACTGGGCGCCGGGAACGTCGAGGCCCGAATGGGCCGTCCGGTCGAACACCCACTGCACGGGCGAGCCCAGCGCGGCGAAGAAGGGGCGGCGCAGCAGGGTGCGGTCGTACACCACGTGCACGTTCAGGATCGGCGCGTGGCCGAGCCCGGCGATCCGCTGCTGGTCGCGGATCGCGCCCGGCGGCAGCAGGGCCGCCGCGGACTCCTGGGCGCCGGCGAGCACCACGGTGTCGGCGGAGAGCAGCTCGCCGTCCTCCAGCCGGACGCCGTGCCGGTCGGCGGGCTTGATCTCGGCCGCCCGGGTGCGCAGCCGGACCTGCACGCCGAGGCGCTCCAGCTCGGCCAGGGCGGCGTCGTGGTGGATCCGGCCGAGCGGCACGTTGGCCATGCCGATGTCGGAGGCGCCCGGGTCGGAGAGCAGGCCGGTCTTGAAGACCATGGCGGCCAGCGCCAGCGAGGTCTGCTCGGCGGTGGCGTTGAGCGTGGCGACGCCGACCAGGTCCCACAGGGCCGCGACGGTGGCGGGGGTCTGGCCGTGCTGCCGCAGCCAGGCGCCGAAGGAGATCCCGTCCAGCGCCGGGTCGGCGAGGTCGAGCGCCTGCAGGGCGAGGGCAGCCCGCACCACGCGCAGCCGGTCGGCCGGGCCGAGGTGCGGGTACCCGGCGAGGCTGGCGGCCAGGTGCAGCGGCACCGGCAGACCCGCGCGGCGCAGCCGGCCGAAGGTGCGCCGGCCGTCGGGGGCGACGGAGAGCACCGGGACGTCGAGGCGCGGCTGGAGATCCACCAGACGGCCCGCGCCCAGTCGGTCCAGCAGGCCGCGGTAGGCGGTGCAGCAGCGCAGGAAGACGTGCTGGCCGTTGTCGACGACCAGGTCGCCGCGGCGGAAGGAGAAGGCGAGGCCGCCGAGCCGGGGTCTGGTCTCCAGCAGGGTGACCCGGTGGTCGGCCTCGGCGAGGCGCAGGGCCGCGGTGATGCCGGCGAGCCCGCCGCCGACCACGACGGCGGTGGGCCGCTCGGCCGTCGTCCGTGCGGTCATCGGTGCCACCCCCTGCCCTGGTCTCGCCGTCGTTTCGTGGACAACATCACCGCATATGCCCGTGATTCCCTGTTGACACAGCGTGACATAACTGGCGGAAGAATCAAGAACGCCCTCCGGCGAGCCCGGACAGCGCCACGTACGCCTTCTCCCAGCCCGGCAGGGAGACCCGGCCGCGCAGGACGGACTCGGGTTCGGCCGCGATCCGGCCGAGCAGGCGGTGGTAGATGCCGGCCATCGCGGCGGTGCAGGCGCGGCTGCGGCGGTCCAGCATCGGCAGCAGCCGCAGGCCCTCCTCGAAGGCCTGCTGGGCCCGCTGCGCCTCGAAGGCGATCAGCCCGCTGAAGTCCGCGCCGACCGGCGGCTCGGGCAGGGCGAAGCCCTCCTGGCAGCCGAACCGGACGAGGTCCTCGGTGGGCAGGTAGGTGCGGCCGTTGGCGGCGTCCTCGCGCAGGTCGCGCAGGATGTTGGTGAGCTGCAGCGCGAGGCCGAGGGTGTCGGCGTAGTGCGCGCCGAGCTCCGGGTCCTCGCAGCCGTACACGCCGAGCGACAGCCGGCCGATGGCGCCGGCGACGCAGCGGCAGTAGACCTTGAGGTCCTCGTACGTCCGGTACTCGACGCCCTTGAGGTCCATCTCGACGCCGTCGATCAGCTCGTCGAAGCCGCCGAGCGGGATCGGGAAGCGCCGGGCGGCGTCCGCGAGGGCGACCTTGACCGGGTCGGTGTCGTCCTCGCCGACCGCGCCGGCCCGGACCTCGTCCAGCAGCTCGCGGGTGCGCAGCAGCTGCTCGGCCTTGCGGTCCTCGGGCAGGTCGCCGTCGCCGATGTCGTCCACCCGGCGGGCCAGGGCGTAGAGCGCGGACATGGCGAGGCGCTTGGGCTCCGGCAGCAGCCGGATGCCGTAGCTGAAGTTGCGGGCCTGCAGCGCGGTGACCGCCTCGCAGTACCGGTAGGCCGCCATGACCGGCGCCGACGCCAGTGGGGATGCCGCCACTCGGGCGTTCACCTTCCCTTCGCGAAGAGTGCCGCCGCCCGCAGTGCCAGGCGGCGCTTGTCCGGCTTGGGCTGCTGGGCGAGCACGTCGTACCCGGCGGCCTCGACGGCCGCCAGGGCCGCGTACCCGCCCGCGGTGAATCCCGCGAGCAGCAGCCGTAGCCTCCCGTGAACCGTACCGACCAGCGGTGCGCCGCGGTCGAGCAGGGTCCGGGCCCGCTCGGCCTCGAAGGCGATCAGCTCGCGGACCCGCCGTCCGGCGGTCGGCGCGGCGAGGTCGTCCTCGGTGACGCCGAACCGTTCGAGGGAGTCGGCGGGCAGGTAGATCCGGCCGCGGCCGAGGTCCTCGGCGACGTCCTGGATGTGCTCGACGACCTGCAGGCCGCTGCAGATCGCGTCGGAGAGGACGATCCGCTCGGGGGTGGCGACGCCGGCGAGGGCGAGCACCAGCCGGCCGACCGGGTCGGCGGAGAGGGTGCAGTAGCCGATCAGGTCGCGGTAGGTGGCGTAGCGGGTGGTGGTCTGGTCGACGCGGTTGGCCTCGATCAGGCGGCGGAAGGGCTCCGGGGTGACGGGGTGGCGGTCGGCGAGCGGGACGAGCGCCTGCATCAGCGGGTGGCGGGGCGGCTCGCCGCCCTGGCCGAGGGCGGTCTCGAAGGCGCGGTCGAGGTCGCGCTCCAGGCCGTCCAGCAGGCCGAGCCGGAAGGCGGTGCGGTCGGCGACGACCGGGACGTCCAGCAGTGCGGCCACCCGCTCCGGCTCGGCGAGGTCGCCGTCGCCGGCGTCGTCGACCAGCCGGGCGAAGCCGTAGACCGCCATCAGGTCGGTGCGCCAGGCGGCGGGCAGGAAGGACGGCGCGACCGGGAAGTTCTCCAGGTCCGCCTTCTGCAACGTGGCGCCATCTGTCTGATTGTCTGATTTGGCCGAAGCCACCACTGCCGTCACTCCCCCGTTCTACACCGCTCCCGCCCGGCGGTCCCCTTCGGACACGCGTACCGGGCACCGCGTCCGATCACGCCGAGGCCGGTGCCGGGAGAGTCCCGGCACCGGCCTCGGCGGGATCGCCGCGGACCCCTCAGGGGCGCTCGCCGCGCTCGTACGCCTTCACCACGACGTCGGTCGGCCCGTCCATGACGAGCTCGCCCTTCTCGATCCAGATGGTGCGCTCGCAGGTGTCGCGGATCGCGTTGTTGTTGTGGCTCACCAGGAAGACCGTGCCGGCCTCCTTGCGCAGCTCGCGGATGCGGGCCTCGGAGCGCTTCTGGAACTTCTGGTCACCGGTGGCCAGCGCCTCGTCGATCAGCAGCACGTCGTGCGTCTTCGCCGCGGCGATGGAGAACCGCAGGCGGGCCGCCATGCCGGACGAGTAGGTGCGCATCGGCAGGGTGATGAAGTCGCCCTTCTCGTTGATGCCCGAGAAGTCGACGATGTCCTGGTAGCGGGACCGCACCTCGGCGGGGGACATGCCCATCGCCAGGCAGCCCAGCACCACGTTGCGGTCGCCGGTCAGGTCGTTCATCAGCGCGGCGTTCACACCGAGCAGCGAGGGCTGCCCGTTGGTGTAGATGCCGCCCGCCTCGGTCGGCAGCAGGCCCGCGATGGCGGCCAGCATGGTCGACTTGCCGGAGCCGTTGGAGCCGATCAGGCCGATCGCCTCGCCCTTGTACGCCACGAAGCTGACGCCGCGGACGGCGTGCACCTCGCGGATGGCGGGCGAGCGCTTGCGCGAGATGATCCGGCTCAGCGCAGAGGTGGCGCTGCCGCGGCCGGAGCCCGCGCCGTGCACCTTGTAGACGATGTGGACGTCGTCCACGACGACGGTGGGCACGCGGGCGTGCTGGGCGTCCACCGGAGCCGCCTCCTGAACGTTGGTCGTTGCGGTGTCAGCCACGGCCGTACTCCTCTTCCGCCTTCCAGAAGAACACGAAACCGAGCACGAAGGCGACGAGCGCCCAGGCGACCGCCACGGCCCAGACGTGCGGCGGCAGCGAGTGACGGTTGTCGATGCTCGGGTCGAACGCGAACCGGACCAGGTCCATGTAGACGGCTGCCGGGTTCACGTCGGCGGCCAGCTGGATCCACTTCGGCCAGGTCTCGATGTTCCGCTCGATGCTGTAGAACACGCCCGAGAGGTACATCCAGGTGCGCAGGATGAACGGCATCAGCTGCGCCATGTCGGTGGTCTTCGCACCGACCCGGGCCATGGCCAGCGCGATGCCCGTGTTGAACAGGCACAGCAGGGCGATCGCCGGGATCACCAGCAGCCAGCTCAGACCGGGCGTGATCCCGCTGGCCAGCACGATGCCGACCAGCACCACCATCGAGATCAGCAGCTGCTGCAGCTGGATGATGGTGAAGGCGATCGGCAGGCACGCACGGGGGAAGTGCAGCGCCCGGATCAGGCCCAGGCTGTCGGAGATCGAGCGGGTTCCGCTCTGCACCGCGGTCTGGATGAACTGGAAGATGAAGACGCCGATGCACAGCCACGGAACGTAGTTGCCGATCGACTTGCTGCCCGAGAGGATCAGGCCGAAGACCAGGAAGTAGACCACGCAGTTGAGCAGCGGGGTCACGACCTGCCAGACCTGGCCGAGCTTCGCCGTGCTGTACTGCGCGACCAGCCTGGCGGTCGCGAAGGACATGATGAAGTGGCGCCGGGACCACAGCTGCTGGACGTACTTGGGCAGCGGTGGCCGCGCCCCGCTCACCGTCAGGCCGTACTTGGCCACGAGCTGCTGGGGGGTCAGGCCCGCGTCGGCACCCCTCGGGGCCGAGAGGCTGAGCGGGTCACTCAATGTCGACACATTCGTCCTTGATCACGGAGTTTGGTTCGACCGGCAGGGGGCTTGCCGGTGGCAGCGATCAGATGATCGGCGGTCGGCCCAGGCGGGTCAGTCGCCATACAGTACGCCATCGCATCGGCCGTCGCGGACCGCAGGGTTCCGTCCAGCCGGCCCGGAATCCGCCCAGCCAGGCCTTGAGCGCGTCACCGGACGGGCGGCGGGCCAGGGTGAGCAGGAACCAGGTTCCCAAGTAGAGAGGCACCAGCGGGACCGGAAGGTTCCGCCGGGCCAGCCACACGCGGTTGCGGGCCACGTTGTGGAAGTACGAGGCGTGCCGGGCCGGCGAGGTGGTGGGATGGTGCAGCACCACGTCGGCCCGGTAGTCGATGGCCCAGCCGGCGTCCTGCGCGCGCCAGGCCAGGTCGGTCTCCTCGTGCGCGTAGAAGAACTCGCCGGGGAGCTGTCCGGCCTGGGGGAAGACCGCCGTGCGGACGGCGCTGGCGCCGCCCAGGAAGGTCGTCACCCGGGAGGAGCGCAGCGGGTCGCTGGCGCGCAGCCGGGGGACGTGCCGGCGCTGGGTGACGCCGGTGTCCGGGTCCGCGATCCGGAAGGAGACGATGCCGAGCCGCGGGTCCTCCGCGAAGGCCCGGCGCAGCAGCTCCGCGGAGTCGCGGCCCGGCAGCAGGCCGTCGTCGTCGAGGAAGAGCACCACGTCGACGTCCCGGCCGTCCGGGCCGAACAGCTCGATGCCGACGTTGCGGCCGCCGGGGATGCCGAGGTTCTCCGGCGACTCGGCGGTGCGGACGTCCGCGGGCAGCGGCGGCAGCGGGGCGCCGTTGGCGACCACGGCCAGCTCGACCGGCGGGCCGTCCTGGGCCCGGACGGACTCGATCAGGGCGTTCAGCTCCGCCGGGCGGTTGCCCTGGGTGATGATGACGGCTCCGAGCCGCAGGGCGTCGCTCATCGCAGCCTGCTCGACAGGACGATGCTCAGCAGGTGCAGCACGGTCTGCAGCATGGCGATCGCGGCGAGCACCACCACGGCCAGGCGGGTGAAGAAGATGCCGCCGTGCACCTGGTCCGCGATGCCCGCGGCGAGGATGAACAGCGAGGCCTCGACCGCGCCGATCAGGCGGTGGAACTTCAGCAGCGAGGCGGCCCGGCGGGCCTTGGCGACGCCGGAGGAACGCGGCACCGAGGCGCTGTCCTCGACGGCGGTCATGCCGCTGCGGGCGCGGGCCACGTCGACCAGGTCGGTCTCCGACTTGATCAGGATCGCGCCGAGCGCGGCGAGGGTGCCGAGGAAGGCCCACTGCCAGGCGGTGGCGGTGCCGTCCTGGTGGAACAGGTCGGCGGCCCGCAGGCCGAGGCCGGTGAGCAGCGCGGCCTCGGACATGTAGTGGCCGACGCGGTCCAGGTAGACACCGGTCAGCGAGGTCTGCCGGCGCCAGCGGGCGACCTCGCCGTCCACGCAGTCGAGCAGCAGGTAGACCTGGATCAGCAGGGCGCCCAGGACGGCGCCGGTGATGCCCGGGATCACCAGGGCGGCGCCGGCCAGGATGCCGGTGAACATCATCAGGTAGGTCAGCCCGTTGGGCGTGATCACCGTGACGGTGCTGAGGACGCGGGTGATCCGCAGCGAGATCTTCCGCATGTAGAGCCGGCCGGCCCAGTGCTCGGCGCTGCGGCGCTGCAGCATCCCCTCGGGGTGGATGACGGCCCGCAGCTCCTCGATGGAGGGGCGGCGGGTCAGGTCGACCGGGGCGGCCGAGGGGGAGTCAGCGGTGGACTGCTTTGACATAGTCGGCGTACGCGTCCCTGATGTCCGATGGGGAGAGGTCGAGGTGTTCCAGGATGGTGAAGCGGCCCGGGCGGGTGTTCGGGGCGTAGTGCACCGCCTCGGTGAACTCCGCCTCGGTGAAGCCGATCCGGTCCGCGGTCACCGGCAGTCCGTGGCTCGCCAGGCGCTCCACGATCAGACCGGTCAGCTCGTGCTCGCCCCGCAGGTGGCTGGCGAAGGCGGCGCCGAGGCCGACCTGCTCGCCGTGCTGGGCGGACCGCTTGGGGTACAGCACGTCCAGGGCGTGCGAGATCTCGTGGCAGGCGCCCGACGAAGGCCGGGTGCTGCCCGCGATGTTCATCGCGATGCCGGACAGTACCAGGGCTTCCGACAGGGCCATCAGGAGGTCCTCGTCCTCCAGGCCGCCGGGGTGGCGCAGCAGGTTCTCGCCGGCCGAGCGGGCCATCGCGACGGCCAGGCCGTCGACCGGCTCGCCGGTGACCCGGTTCGACAGCTCCCAGTCGGCGCAGGCCGAGATGTTGGAGATGACGTCGCCGATGCCGGCCGCGACGAAGCGCTGCGGCGCCCTGCGGATGACGTCGAGGTCGACGACGATCCCGATCGGGCTGGGCACGCCGTAGGAGCCGCGCCCGGCGTCGTTGTCGAGGATCGAGACCGGTGAGCAGATGCCGTCGTGCGCGAGGTTGGTGGCCACCGCGACGATCGGCAGGCCGACCCGGGCCGCGGCGTACTTCGCGGCGTCGATGATCTTGCCGCCGCCGAGGCCGACCAGCGCGTCGAAGTGGCCGCCGCGCATCTCGTCGGCGAGCCGGACGGCCGCGTCGAGGGTGCCGTCGGCGACCTCGAACCAGGCGGCGCCCGGGAGCAGCGGTTCGAGCCGCTCCCGGAGCACCGCGCCGGAGCCGTTGCTGATCGCCACCGCTATCCGCCCGGAGGCGGACAGCCGCTGGTCCGCGAGGATCCCGCCGAGCGCGTCGAGGGCGCCCGCGCGGATCTCCACGAAGACCGGCGAGGGCAGCAGCCGGGTCAGTACTGGCACGCGATCTCCCGCGCGCGGGCCAGGTCGTCGTGGTTGTCCACCTCGACCCAGGAGACCTCGCCGATCGGCTGCACGTCGATCCGCAGGCCGCGGTTCACCATCTCCTGGTAGCCGTCCTCGTAGTAGAGCTGCGGGTCGCGCTCGAAGGTGGCCTGCAGGGCGTCGGCGAGGGCGTCCTTGGCGGACGGGTTGATGATCGTGACGCCGATGTACTCGCCGGTCGCCTCGGCCGGGTCCATCAGCTTGGTGATGCGGCGCATGCCGAGGGCGGGGTCGACGACGACCTTCATCTCCTCGTCGGCGAGCTTCTTCACGGTGTCCAGGGCGAGCAGGATGCCGGGGGCGCTGCCCTCCTTGGCCATCCGGTCGTTGCCGTCGAGCATGGTGCGCTGGACGGACGCCGGGTGCACGGTGTCGCCGTTGGCGAGCAGCAGGCCCTCGCCGAACAGCTCGCGGGCGCACCACAGGGAGTAGGCGTTGTTCCACTCCTCGGCCTTGTCGTTCTCGACCAGGGTGAGCTTGACGCCGTACTTCTGCTCCAGCGCGTCCTTGCGGTCGTACACGGCCTCCTTGCGGTAGCCGACCACGACGGCGGCCTCGCGCAGCCCCACCTCGGCGAAGTTGCCGAGGGTGAGGTCCAGGACGGTCCGGTCCCCGTCGACCGGCACCAGCGCCTTGGGCAGGGTGTCGGTGTACGGGCGGAGCCGGCGGCCTGCGCCGGCGGCCAGGACGAGGCCGATCATGCGGTGTCTCCTGATTCGTCGTGTTCTGCCGTGGCGTCGCCGAACACCCAGAAGTGGATGGACTCGGCGACGACGACCAGGGCCAGGACGGCGGCCAGGGCCACCAGACCGCCCTGCAGGGCGGCAGCTCCGGGCCCCTCGTGCCCGACCGCCCCGGTGGGGGCGCCGCCGTACACGAGAGCGGCGAAGAGGGTGACGAGCAGGGCCCGTCCCTCCTGGCCGCCGGTCGCGCGAACCAGCCAGCGGGCCGGCGCGCCGGTGCCGCCGCGGAGGCGGTACACCGTGTCGTAGTGATGGTAGGCGACGGCCGCGACCAGCCCGAACGCGGCCGGGAGGGAGGCGGTGTCCAGGCGCAGCGCGAGCGCGAGGACGGTCAGGTACTCGCCGGCGCGGAAGAACGCGGGGGCCAGCCAGTCCAGGGCGCCGTTCAGCTTCCTGGCCAGGACGAGCGAGCTGAGCAGCACGTAGCCGGCGGCGGCGCCGACCGAGGCCCAGGTGCCGCCGAGCGAATAAACGGCGACGGGCAGGCCTGCCGAGGCGAGCGCGGCGACCACCGGGACGGCGAGGCCCGGCAGCCGGCGGGCGACGGGGCGCAGCAGCGGGGCGAGCAGCTCGGCGAGCGGTCCGCCGTCGGCGAGGACGGCGACCTCGCGGGCGGCCTGGTCGGCGCGCGGACGGCGCCGGTTGATCGAGCGCAGCACCCGGCCCGCGGTGGTGTAGCAGCAGGCCAGGGCGCAGCCGATGAGCAGCACGGTGAGCGTGGTGCGGGGGGTGGTGACGGCGGTGAGCAGGGCTATCAGGGCCCAGCGCTCGCCGATCGGCAGCACGACGATGCGGCGGGCCCAGACCGTCCAGCCGACCCGGTCGAGCCGGTTGGAGAGCTGGGCGGTGGGGCTGGAGTTCGCCGCCTGCGCCTTGCTGCCGGCGGTGGCGGGGTTGCGGGCGGTCTCCTGGTCGGCGGCCATGAAGGCGAAGTCGACGCTGTGCCGGAAGGTCATCAGCACCATCGCGGCCAGGGCGAGCGCCCACACGTGGTCGCCGGTGCGGGTGGCCGCGATCGCGAGGCCCGCGTAGAAGGAGTACTCCTTGGCCCGGTCGAAGGTGGCGTCCAGCCAGGCGCCGACCGTGGAGTACTGCAGCGAGTAGCGGGCGAGCTGCCCGTCGGTGCAGTCCAGCACGAAGGAGAGGATCAGCAGCAGGCCGGCGGCGACGAACCCGGGCCGGGTCGCGGTGGCGGCGCTGGCGGCCGCGGCGAGCGCGGTGACCAGTGAGGCCGTGGTGACCTGGTTCGGGGTGAGGCCGCGGCGGGCGCACCAGCGGGCGATGTAGCGCGAGTACGGGCTGACGCAGTAGGTGGTGAAGAAGCCGTCGCGGGCCTTCACCGCGCGGCGCAGCCGCACCGCCTCCTCGTCGACCTCGGCGACGGCGGCGCGGGCGGCGGCCAGCTCGTCGGCGGTGGCGGGGACGGTCGCGACCAGGGCGCCGAGCTCCGGGCGCTGGACGGGGATGCCGCCGCGCTGGACGGCGCCGGCCAGGGCGTCCGGGAGGTTCGGCTCGTGGCCGGTGAGGCCGTGGGCGGCGGCGACCAAGGCCTCGCGAGCCGCGCTGCCGTTGACCGCGACGGCGCCGGGGACGGCGCCGGCCGGGAAGCGGGGGTCGGTGAGGGCCAGGCGCAGGGCGTGCCGGTGGCCGACGAAGCCGGCGTCTATGACGGCGATCCGCTCGGCCGGGTCGGCGGCCGCGAGCAGGTCGGCGAGTTCGACGGCGTCCCGGGCGTGCAGGATCCGGCCGAAGCCGATCGCCGCGAGGTCGGCGGCGAGCGGACCGGGGGCGGTGACGGCGGTGCGGCCGGCGGCC
>NZ_JBEYFP010000173.1:0-10497 GCF_040634455.1 Kitasatospora sp. NPDC007106 | reverse complement strand
GCGGGCCGGCCCCCGGCCCGCCCTTCGCCGTGGGGCCTGGGTCAGGACTTCGGCAGGGTGTCCACGAAGTCGGTGCCGGCGCTGTAGAAGCCGTCCACGGTCTTCTGGACGTCGGCGTAGGAGACGGCCTCGGCGTCCTTGTAGTAGAACCAGTTGATCTTCAGGTTCCAGGTGCGCTGTCCGCCGAGGGACGGCAGCAGGTCGATGAACCAGTTGCTGAAGTGGACGTCCATCTTCTCGCGCGGGACGTACTTGCCGGAGCTGGTGAACAGCTCCTTGCCGTCCATGGAGTAGGTGGCCTTCCCGCCCACGGAGGTGACCATCATGATGTGCCAGCCGCCGAGACGCTGCTTGTGGGGCTTGGTGACCCGGTCCGGCGGGTCGGCCTTGAACCAGCTGGTGGTGTCGAGCTGCGGACCGGGCGTGCCCCAGCCGCCGTTCGTCATGTACTCGTAGTCGAGCTCGCTGTAGTTCGCCGAGTCGTCCTGGGGGGAGATCGGGAAGTAGGACTGGACGACGTGGTCGCCGTTCTTGCCACCGGCCGGCTTGTCGCTGAGGTAGACCCGGGCGGCGTAGGTGCCGTTGAAGAGCTTGGCGCCGGTGCTCTGGATCTCGGCCTGCTTGGTGCCCTTCTGGGTGCCGTCGGTGGACGCCTGCAGCTGGAGGGTCCGCTTGCCCTGGGCGGTGGCGTCGTCGGGGAAGCTCGCGCCGGCGTCGGACCAGGTGTCCTTGATCCCGGGGCCGCCCTCGCCGGTGCGGATCTCCCAGCCGTGGGCGGTGAGCGCGGGGTCGGTGGGACCGGTGTAGTGGAAGTTGTCGAACAGGGTTCCCGGCGGGCCGGTCGGGGTCGGCGAGGCGCTGGTCACCGACCCGCCCTTCGCCGTCGTGCCGTCGCCGCCACCGTCGCCGCCACCGGACGCCGGACCGCTCGAACAGGCGGTGAGCACGCACAGCAGGGTCGGGAGGGCGAGCACGCTCCACGCGCGGTGGCGAGGGGTGCGGCGGGGCTGACTCACGCGGGCTCCTTGGGGCGTGCCGGTCGCACGTGCGCACTGATCGGATGAGGGGTCATCCTAACGGGACGCGAACACCCCTCCGGCGCGCGCCCGGCAGGAACCGGAGGGAGAGAGTCCGAGGTCGGGAAGGGTGCGTGCACGCCCACGTTCCGGTATGCACCGACCGGTATCTCGATCCGATTACAACCCCCCGCCAGATCAGGCCAAATCCACCCATCGAACTCAATTCGATTCCGTCCGGTGCACTAACGTTCGCTACTACGCTCCCGCGGTCTACGTACCCTGCACGGAAAGGCGTCGCACGGTGCGCCCAGCCATCTCGTTCGTCGAACGCAGATCGGCACACCCGCCACAGCCTGACGTGCGCGAGTCAAGCTTCGAAGAGGCCGCTCCCGCACCGGTGTTCGCCGGCCGGTCCGGTCCGCGCGGCCGGCTGCTGCGGGGCTTCGGCCGGCCGCCGACGTCGCCGCCCGGGACACCCTCCCGCTCGGGCCTGTAGCCCGAGCACCCCTGAACCGCCGCACCACCCATCTCCAGGAGCGCCAATGTCCCGCCACCAGCGCCGCCGGCAGTCCCTGCGGAGGCCGCGCCGACTGGCCGCGCCGCCGTTGCGCTTCTTCATGCCGCTGTCCCTGCTGGCGTGCCTGCTCCTGCTCATCGTCCTGCGCGGCCTGGCCACCAACGAGGTGTTCCACGACGCCCGGGTCGCCGACTCGGCCGACCAGACGACCGTGCCGACCAACCTGCTCAAGGGCGGACCGGTCATCGACGCGCGCGGCGACCGCAACGACGACCCGGTGAGCTACCGCATCCCGGACCGCACCGTGGTGCTCAGCTTCGACGACGGCCCCTCGGCGGAGTGGACGCCGAAGATCCTGGAGATCCTGGAGTCCCGCCACGTCCGCGCGGACTTCTTCGTGACCGGCGCCATGACCGCCCGTAACCCGGACCTGATCCGGAAGATCGTGGCGGGCGGCCACGAGATCGGCCTGCACAGCTTCACCCACCCCGACCTGGCGTTCCAGTCGCACGCCCGGATCAGCTGGGAGATGGCCCAGACCCAGCTGGCACTGGCCGGCGTCGCGGGCGTGCACAGCTCGCTGTTCCGCCCGCCGTACTCCTCCAACTCGGCCGCACTGGACGACTGGAGCTACCCGGTCATCAAGTACCTGGGTGCCCAGGGCTACGTCACCGCCTTCATCGACCACGACACCGACGACTGGAAGCGTCCGGGCGTGGACGCGATCGTCAAGGAGGCGGTGCCGGCCAAGCCCGGTGCGGGCGAGCTGATCCTGCTGCACGACGCCGGTGGCGACCGCTCCCAGACCGTCGAGGCGCTCGGCGTGCTCATCGACAAGCTGCAGGCCGACGGCTACCGCTTCGCCACCATCACCGAAGCGCTCGGCGCCTCCAGCGCCACCACGCCGGTGCACGGCTTCCAGCTGTGGGCGGGCAAGGGCTACATCTGGGCCACCCAGCTCGGAGTGAAGACCCTGCCGGTGCTGATCGCGATGCTGGCCGTGGTCGGCTTCCTGAACTTCGGCCGGTTCGCGCTGATGCTGGTCCTCGCTCCGATCCACGCCCGCCGCAGCAAGCGGCTGGACCTCTGGGGCGATCCCGTCACCGAACCGGTCACCGTGCTCGTCCCGGCCTACAACGAGCGCGAGTGCATCGCCAACACCCTCAACTCGCTGGCCGCCAGTGACTACCCGATCGAGGTCATCGTCATCGACGACGGTTCCTCGGACGGCACCGCGGACATCGTCGAGGAGATGGACCTGCCGTTCGTCCGGCTCATCCGCAAGGTCAACGGCGGCAAGTCCAGCGCGCTCAACACCGGCATCGCGGCCGCCTCGTACGACATCGTCGTGATGATGGACGGCGACACCGTCTTCGAGCCGTCCACCGTCCGCGAACTGGTCCAGCCCTTCGCCGACCCGGGCATCGGCGCCGTCTCCGGCAACGCCAAGGTCGGCAACCGCGACACCCTGATCGGCGCCTGGCAGCACATCGAGTACGTCCTCGGCCACAACCTGGACCGCCGGATGTACGACATGCTCGGCATCATCCCGACCATCCCCGGCGCGGTCGGCGCCTTCCGCAAGGAGGCCCTGCAGGCGGTCGGCGGGATGAGCGACGACACCCTCGCCGAGGACACCGACATCACCATGGCGGTGCTCTGCGAAGGCTGGCGGGTCGTCTACGCCGAGCGCGCCCGCGCCTGGACCGAGGCCCCCGCCAGCATCCAGCAGCTCTGGTCCCAGCGGTACCGCTGGAGCTACGGCTCGATGCAGGCGATGTGGAAGCACCGCCGCGCCGTCATCGCCGGCGGGCCGGCCGGACGCTTCGGCCGCCTCGGACTGCCGCTCGTCGTGATGTTCGGCGTGGTCGCCCCGCTGCTGGCACCGCTCGTCGACATCTTCCTGCTGTACGGCGTGTTCTTCGCGGACGCCCGGCTGACCCTCACCAGCTTCGGCGGCTTCCTGATGATCCAGGCCGTGCTGTCCTGGTACGCCTTCCGGCTCGACCGCGAGAAGCCCTGGCACCTGATCAGCCTGCCGACCCAGCAGCTGGTCTACCGGCAGCTGATGTACATCGTCCTGCTGCAGTCCGCGATCACCGCGGTGACCGGTGGCCGCCTGCGCTGGCAGAAGCTCCGCCGCACCGGCGAGGTCGCCGTACCCGTGGAGGCGTGACCGCGAGCACGCCCTTCGGCTGGTCCGGCGGCCGCCGGGCCGCGGGCCGCTGTGCAGCCTGTCGTCCCGTTCGAGCAGATCGGGGGCCGGAACGTGGACGCTGACCAAGGGCATGCCGGGGTTGAACTCCCCGAGGGATCCTGGTGGGACTGGGACGTCGTCGCCTGGGACCCGGGGCAGTTCCGGCTCGCCGCGGACTACGACCTCACCTACCACCACGGTCTGGAGCTGGTCTTCGGCGACCCGCTCTACGTCAGCTGCCCGGCGACGTTCCAGGATCCCGTCTTCCGCGCTCCCACGTCCGAGGAACTGGCGACGGTCACCGGCCTGCTCGGTGAACGACCGCCCGTGCTCGTCGCCTTCGAAGCGGACGCCGGCGGGCCGGACCCGGTCTCCTGCCTCGTCGCCGCGGACCGCCTGGACATCGTGCAGGAGAACGTCCTGCGGTACTGGCGTGACGACGCGGCTCCAGGCCAGCGGTTCGCTTCCTGGGTACGGCCGCCGGAGCAGTGACGGGCCGGATCACGGCCCCGTGGGCACGGCATACAGGGTGCAAGGGCTCCACGCCGGGACGGTACCTCGTCGCTCATCGCAGCTCACCTGCATAACGGGACGGCCCTTGGACGCCGCTTCTCCGGCGGCCGAACCCGAGGTGACCTCGTCAGCGCGCCATACGTCAGAGGACGAGTCGGCACGGGCCTCGGCTTCCTGGCGGGCGTCGTCCTCCCGGCTCTCCTTGTCGGGCGACGTGCCGACCACTGCAGCGTCCTCGCCGGGTCCGTCCGCTCCGTCGAGCAGGAGGGCGGCGACCGCCCGCGGGGCCTCGCGCATCGCGTTGTGGGCGGTCGGCAGGTCGTGGACGATCCATGCCGGGTCGGTGAGCAGCCGGGCGCGCTGGCCGGCGAACGGTGTGCGGTCCTCCCATCCCGAGCAGTAGACGAATTCGCGGCGGGGGACGTCGGCGTGAGCGCCGGTGAGGCGGACCGTCTGCAGGAGGGCGGCGAGCGGGTGGGGGCGGCGGCGGGGGTCGCCGTCCGGCCGCCACGGGGGTTGGACGGCGTAGCCGGTGGTGGCGGCGCCGGCGACGAACGACTGCCGGTAGCCCTCGTTCATGAGGGACCAGCAGGAGTCGCCGTCGCGCGGCACGCAGGCGTCCAGGTACACCAGCCGGGAGACCCGGCCGCCGGCGCGGTCGGCGGCGGCGGTGATCACCATGCCGCCGTAGCTGTGGCCGACCAGCGTCACGTCGTCGAGGTGGGCGCGTTCCAGCTGGCGCAGTACGTCGTCGGTGTGGGTGTCGAGGTTGGCGGTGGCGATCGTGGCGGGGTCGTCGTGGGGGTGCAGGCCGGTCAGGGTCAGGGGGTGGACGGTGTGGCCGGCCCGTTCCAGCAGCGGGACCACCGCCTCGAACGCCCAGGAGCCGTGCCAGCCGCCGGGTACGAGAACGAACGTCGCCATGGGGGCTTCCCCTCTCTGCTCGGCGGTGGCACCGGGGGCCACCGCTCATGACGGGAAGTCTCGTCCGCGCGCGTCGTGGCGTGCCATCGATACGATGCCGTCCGATGCCCGTTCGCCGCCAAGCCCGCCCGGACGCCGGCGCCACGTCACTGACGTGGCCCTCCGGCGGTCGTCACCTGTGGCCCTCGGGCGGCGGCAGCGGAGCGCAGGCGCACGCCCGCGGGCACCTGGTGTACGCGGCCCGTGGTGTCCTGGTGCTGCACACCGAGAGCGGGACGTCGATCGTTCCGGCCAACCGCGTCGCGTGGACGCCGGCCGGGTCCACGCACCGGCACCGCGCCCACGGGGAGACGGACATGCGGATCGTCTTCCTGTCGCCGTCCCTGGCCCGGCTGCTGCCCGGGCGTCCGGCGGTGTTCCGCGTCTCCGGGCTGGCGCGGGAGGTCCTGCTCGCCCTGACCGGCCCGCGCGGCGGCGGCCACGACGACGAAGACGGAGCGGGCGCCGGTGTCGACGGGGGCGACGGCGGTGGGGCGGTGCCCGGGTACGGCCGCGCCGCACGTGGACGCCTGCTGCGGGTGCTGGTCGAGGAGCTGCGTGAGGCCGACGAGCAGCCGCTGCACCTGCCGCACCCGCGCGACGACCGGCTGCGGGCGATCGAGCAGATCCTGACCCGGACGCCGGACGACACCACCACACTGGCCGGGCTCGGCCGGCAGGTCGGGGCCAGCGCCCGTACCCTCAGCAGGCTGCTGCGCGACGAACTCGGCATGACCTTCTACGAGTGGCGCACGCTGGTGCGGGTGCACCACGCGCTCGTCCTGCTCGCCGAGGGCCACGACGCCACGTACACCGCCCACGCCTGCGGCTGGGCCAACCCCAGTGGCTTCATCGCGGCGTTCACCGACCTCGTCGGCACGACCCCGGGCCGCTACCGGGCCGGCGGCTGACGCGGGGCCGGGTCCGGTCGTTTCCTGCGGATCATCGGGCGGTGCGGTCCCCGGGCGGGCGGCCGCGCTGCGTGGCGGCCCCGGCCGGGTCGGCGGTGGCGGTGGCGGTGTCGCACCTGCCGGCGGTCCCTGCCTGCGGTCCCTGCCGGCGGCCCCGGTCAGGCGGGGCGCAGGAAGACCTCGTCGGTGTAGCACCAGGCCCAGTCCTCGCCGGGTTCGAGCGAGCGGGCGACGTGGTGTCCGCCGTGGGCACGGGCGTGCTGGTGGGCGTGCTGCCCGGGCGAGCTGTCGCAGCACCCGACGTGCCCACAGCTCAGGCAGGCCCGCAGGTGGACCCAGGTACGGCCGGCCCGCAGGCAGTCCTCGCAGCCGGGGGTCGTCCCCGCGGACACCTCTCGAAGCCCGTCCAGATGCCCGCAGGTCCGCTGGACGACCAGGCCCGGATCCACCGCGACGCGCCATTCATGCCGCTCGTTCACGGCACCCACATTACGCACCGCACCCCCACCGCGACCCGACGACCGGCACCGGCCGCGCCGCGGCGCAGCGCGGATCGTGATGCTCGAGCGACCCGGGACCGGGCATCACCAGCCCCACCGGACTCCCGGCCCTGTGTGCAGCGCGTCGAGCGGGAGAAGAACGAGGGCCGGAGTGGTCCTCACCGAGAACCCGGCAGCTCTGAGCACCGACTACGCCCAGGCCGGTGCGGTGCTCGCCTCCTGCCGCGTGCTGGTCTTCCCGACGGACCCGCCCGCTGCCGTGTGAACGCTCCCGGGCCGGCGTTCTCGACGCGCGCCGGGGCTGCTGCCGGGCGTCGCCGGGGCGCCGACCGCGGCGCAGCGTGGTAATCAGTGACACCTGGGTGCCGTCGCGGCGAGGAGTGCGCCGGTTCCCCGGGTCCGGCCGTCCGGCTGGGACGAACCCTCTTCGGGAGTGGGCATGGGCCTCATCCACATCGAACTGTTCGCGACCCTCGACCTCGTCGGGCAGGCGCCCGGCGGGCCCGACGAGGATCCGGTGGGCTTCCCGTTCGGCGGCTGGCAGGCGCCGTTGATGGACGAGGTCGCCGGGGCGCAGGTCGGTGCCGCGTACGAGGGCACGGACGCCCTCCTGCTCGGCCGGCGGACGTACGACATCTTCGCCGCGTACTGGCCGCATCAGGAGGGCGGCGCGGACGACGGGATCGCCACGCTGTTCAACCGCGTCCCGAAGTACGTGGCCTCCCGTGGCAATCCCGATCTCTCGTGGGCCGGGTCCACCCGGCTCGGGCCGGATCTGGCCGGCGCGGTGCGCGAGGTCCGCGACCGGCACGAGCACGTGAAGGTCGTGGGGAGCCTGAACCTGGTGCAGACCCTCCTGCGCGAGAAGCTCTTCGACCGTCTCGACCTGTGGGTGCATCCCATCGTGCTGGGCGTCGGGAAGAAGGTGTTCGACGGGGGCGCGGTGCCGACGAACCTCACGCTCCTCCAGCCTCCGACAGCCGGTCCGAGGGGCACGGTGTACCTGCGCTACGGGCTCGCCGACGGCACGCCCGCGACGGGCGACATGAGCGCGCCGGATCGCGGTGCGGGTCGCGACGGCTGAGGGGGGCAACAGGCCTCCCCCACCGGCCGCGGGGCGGGGCCGCACGTTCTCCGTACTGTCCGGACCGGCCTTCGCGGTCAGGAGCCGGGGGTCCAGGCGTTGTGCAGTTCGACGACGTCCTGCGGCGCGCCGGTGACCGGGATGCCGGCCTTCTCCAGGAGCGGCATCACCACCGCGGCGAACTTCTCCATCGCCTCCCGGCTCTCCCAGACGTCGTACACCTCCAGCGCCTGGTCGCGGACGAACGCGGCGTGCGACAGGCACCCCTCGAACGGGTTCCCGGGCAGCGCGTGCAGCGCCGCGTTCAGTGCGTCGTACTGTTCCGCCGTGACGCCCGGCATCCGGCCGTGGACGAGAACCGCCATCACAACCTCCTCTGGGAACGGGCCCGCCCCTGCTCGCCGCCACTCGTGCGGCCGTTCCAATCTCCGGCCGGCACACGGTCGGCGCAACCGCCCGGGGGCGGGCCCCGCGGGCGACCCGGGGGTGTGCGGTTCCCGGGACGGTCGTGTCGGCCGCGGGCCGTATCGTTGCGGTGATCATCATCGGATCGCACACACGGGGGCTCGCATGACCGTTCACCGGCCGGGACTGCCGGAGGACCTTCCGCCGGCGGAGGAGCTGTGGGCGCGCTGGGCGCTGCTCGCCGCCCTCGAGGCGACCACCGAGCACGAGGAGCGCCCGCCGCGCCACCGGACGGGCCGGTGGCTCGACGACGAGGGCCTCCACTGGGACGACTGCGGCTGCACCTGGTGGGTCATGTCCGCGCAGGGCGACGGCCGGTTCGTGCTGTACGGCGAGGACGAGGCGAGCGACGTCAAGTGGTACGAGCCGGCGATCGACGTGCTGGCGGGCGGCCCGGACTGGCTGCCGTACGAGGAACTGCGGGACCGCCTCGAAGGGTGCGAGATCGGCTGCGTCTACTGGTACGAGAACGGTGCCTGGACGCGGGCACCGTACCCGGACGACCTCGGCGACGACGGCCTGGACTGCGGCATGGGCGACTTCATCGACCGCGGCGAGGTGCTGGGCGAACTGGCGAACCGTCTGGACGGCACGGTCGACGGGCCGAGCGCGGACAGCCTGCTGGCCGACGCGGAGGCGTACCGGCTGGCGCCGCACGGGCTGCTGGAGCGGCTGGGCGCGACCAACCGCCGCGACGATCCGCTGGACCGGCCGGCCCTCGTCCGGGTGCTGGCCCGTGCCGGTCTGACGGGCGGGTTCGCGGGGGCGGACGCACGCTGACGAGCCGCTCGGGCCGGCCCCGAGCCGTCTCCCGCCCGTGGGCCGCGTCAGCCGCCGAGCGGCACGGCCTGCGGGAACCGGAACAGTCCGGTCGGGTCGTACGTGCGCTTGACGCTCCGCAGCCGGGCCGCGTTCGCCCCGTAGTAGGCCTGCTCCCAGCCGTCCAGGCGGGGGTCGACGTAGTTCTGGTAGGCCTGCCCGCTCGCGTAGGGACGCATCGCCGTCCACACGCCGTCCAGCCAGCTCCAGGAACGGTCGGCGTCGGTGCCGCCGGTCGCCCCCGGCGGGAAGTCGGCGGTGTACTGCGCGGTGAAGAGGCCGTCGCGGTGGACGAAGGCGGTGTCGCCCGCACCCACCCGGTTGATCGCGCCGCCCAGGGCGTCGAACGCCACCCCGGCGCTGCCGCCCTGCGGGCCGGTGCGCGGGTAGCGTTCGACCGCGGCGACCAGGGCCCGGGCGCCGGCGTCGTCGATCGGCCGGGTGAAGACGTCGGACTTGGCGCCGTACGACTCCCGGGGCACCCGCCCGGCCGGGTCCTGGCCGGGCAGGCTGCCCGGCAGGTGCGAGGCGGCCTGCGAGTACCCGGAGACTCCGCCCATCGCCTGCATGGTCGCCAGGTAGGACGCCGCGTGCAGCTTCGGCGCAGTCGGGGCGACCGTCAACCGGTCGATCAGGTCGGCGAGTTCGCCCTTCGGGCCGAGGTAGGTGACGGTGCTGCCCAGTTGGGTCCGGCCGTCCGCCCACACCAGCAGGTGCAGGTCCGCCCAGAGTGCGTCCGGCGCGGTGGGCGCCCAGGCCTGCCAGGCGGCGATGACGGCCACCGCCTTGGACCACGGCCAGCTCAGGAAGGCGTACGAGCAGTCCGCGGCGGGGTGCGTGCGGAAGGAGAACGAGGTGACGATCCCGAAGTTGCCGCCGCCCCCGCCGCGCAGCGCCCAGAAGAGATCGGGCTCGGACGAGGCGTCGGCCGTCCGGATCCGGCCGTCGGCCGTCACCACCTCCGCCGCGGTGAGGCTGTCGCAGGTCAGTCCGTAGGCCCGGCCCGTGACGCCGATCCCGCCGCCGAGCGTGAGGCCCGCGACCCCGACCGTCGGGCAGCTCCCGGCGGGCACCGTGACCCCGGCGGCGGCCAGCCCGGTGTACACGTCGATGAGCCGTGCCCCGGCGCCGACCCGTGCCCCGGCCGCGTCCCCCGACACCCCGGCCAGCCGGCTCACGTCGATCACCAGCCCGCTCCCGGAGGACCAGCCGGCGTAGCTGTGCCCGCCGCTGCGCGCGGCCACCGGCAGCCCGTACCGGCGTGCGAAGGCCAGGCAGGCGGCCACGTCCTCGGCGTGGCCCGGGTAGGCGACGCCCTGGGGCCGGAGCGTGTCGTACTGCGGCTGGAACAGCCGGCCGGCCGCGGCGTAGCGCGCGTCGCCGGGGCGGATCAGCTGCCCGTCCAGGTCCTGGGCCAGCCCCGCCCAGTCGGCGGGCTTCGGCGAGCCGGGGGACGGGGACGGCGACGCGCTCACGGGGGTCGACGGCGCGGCCCCGGTCGAGCCCGTC
>NZ_JBEYFP010000172.1:0-10520 GCF_040634455.1 Kitasatospora sp. NPDC007106 | reverse complement strand
CGCGTCTGCCCTCCCTCCATATAATGCTTTACTTCCACACCATCTTCGGGAGCCCCGCACCCCGCGCCCCCCGGGGGGGCGCGCACCACCGCAGGGACCCCCGCGCCCCTCGGGCGTCACCCGGTCGCCTCCGCGGCGGCCCGGCCCGCGGCCCGGCCGGAGAAGAGGCAGCCGCCGAGGAAGGTGCCCTCCAGGGCGCGGTAGCCGTGCACGCCGCCGCCGCCGAAGCCGGCCGCCTCACCGGCCGCGTACAGGCCGTCGAGCACGGTGCCGTCGGCGCGCAGCACCCGCGAGGAGAGGTCGGTCTCCAGGCCGCCGAGCGACTTGCGGGTGAGGATGTTGAGCCGCACGGCGATCAGCGGGCCGGCCTTGGGGTCGAGCAGCCGGTGCGGGGTCGCGGTGCGGATCAGCTTGTCGCCGAGGTAGCGGCGGGCCCCGTGGACGGCGGTGACCTGGAGGTCCTTGGAGAACGGGTTGGCCATCTCGCGGTCCCGGGCCTCGACCTCGCGGCGCAGCTCGGCGGCGTCGATCGGCGCCCCGGGCGTCTTGGCGTTCATGCCGCGGACGAGTTCGTCGAGGGTGTCGGCGACGACGAAGTCGACGCCGTGCTCCTTGAACGCCTCGACCGGACCGGTCGCGCCGGGCAGCGCCCGGCCCAGCACGCCCTTGATGGACTTCCCGGTGAGGTCGGGGTTCTGCTCGGAGCCGGAGAGGGCGAACTCCTTCTCGATGATCTTCTGGGTGAGGACGAACCAGGTGTGGTCGTACCCGGTGGTCATGATGTGTTCGAGGGTGCCGAGGGTGTCGAAGCCGGGGAAGAGCGGGACGGGCAGCCGGTGGCCGCGGGCGTCCAGCCAGAGCGAGGACGGGCCGGGCAGGATCCGGATGCCGTGCATCGGCCAGATCGGGTCCCAGTTCTCGATGCCCTCGGTGTAGTGCCACATCCGGTCGCCGTTGATCAGGTGGCCGCCGGCGTCCCCGGCGATGCCCAGCATCAGGCCGTCGACGTGGGCGGGCACGCCGGAGAGCATCCGCTCGGGCGGGGTGCCGAGGCGGGCGGGCCAGGCCTTGCGGACCAGGTCGTGGTTGCCGCCGATGCCGCCGGAGGCCACGATCACGGCCTGCGCCCGGAGTTCGAAGGATCCGGTGACCTCGCGGGAGCTGGACTCGCCGCGCTTGGCGGCGCTGGGGGCGAGGATCTCGCCGCTGACGGTGTCCAGGGTGCCGCCGGTCGCGGCGAGGGCGGTGACCCGGTGGCGGAAGCGGAAGTCGACCAGGCCCTTGCCGGCCGCGGCCTTGACCCGGCGGGCGAAGGGTTCGACCAGGCCGGGGCCGGTGCCCCAGGTGATGTGGAAGCGCGGCACCGAGTTGCCGGGACCGGTGGCGGTGAGGCCGCCGCGCTCGGCCCAGCCGACCACCGGGAAGAACCGCACCCCGCGCTCGTGCAGCCAGGCGCGCTTCTCGCCGGCGGCGAAGTCGACGTAGGCCTCGGCCCAGCGGCGCGGCCAGGCGTCCTCGGGGCGGTCGAAGCCGGCGGTGCCGAGCCAGTCCTGCCAGGCGAGGTCGCGGGAGTCCCGGACGCGCATGCGGCGCTGCTCGGGCGAGTCGACCAGGAAGAGGCCGCCGAAGGACCAGTGGGCCTGGCCGCCGAGCGAGGCGGCGGGCTCCTGGTCGAGGAGGATCACCCTGCGGCCGGCCTCGGCCAGTTCGGCGGTGGCGACCAGGCCGGCGAGGCCCGCTCCGATCACGATCACGTCGGCGTCGAGTGCCATCCGGGCGGTCCTCCAGGGCTGGGAGCGGCTTGTCGATCTCGGTGTGACCAGCATGGTGCGCCCCTGGCCGGGCGCAGGTCAACCGGCCGGTAACCCCACCGCCCGAATTTCGCTCCACCGAGTAGTGGAAATGCCGAACGCTTCACCGTGGAGCGTAATTCGGGGCGTGATCTGACGGAATTTCAGGCGTGAATTGAGTGTCTAATATCTGGACAACTGCGTTAACGTGCCAGTAACTTACTGAGCAGTAACGCCCCCACCCCTGCCCCGTTTCTCTTCCCCAGGAGGAACCGTGTTCAGCCATGCCCTGAAGCGCTCGTCCGTCCTGGTCAGCGCCGTCCTCGCGACCGCCGCCGCAGGACTGCTCGGCGCCCCCGCCGCGAACGCCGCGGACTCGGGCGGCGACTACGTCGCCCTCGGAGACTCGTACGCGGCCGGCGCCGGCGTCCCCTCGCAGTACGCCGGGCTCTGCCTGCGGTCGAGCAAGAACTACGGCCACCTGGTCGCAGCCGAACTCGGCAGTGCCAGCTACCGCGACGCGACCTGCGGCGCCGCCAAGGTCTCCGACCTGACGGAGGCCCAGTACGACGCCTTCATCCGGGTCAACGACCCGCAGCTCGACTCCGTCTCGGCCGGCACCGACCTGGTCACCCTCGGCATCGGCGGCAACGAGCTCGGCACCTCCGACCTCGGCATCGGCGACGTCATCGCCACCTGCATGGCGGGCGCCGTGGTCAACCCCTTCGGCACCCCCTGCAAGGACGTCTACGCCCACGGCCACTGGGACTTCCGCACCTGGTCCTGGCAGTGGGGCGCGGACACCCTGGTCAACCGGATCGACGCGGCCGGCCCGCAGATCGCCGCCGCCCTGCAGAAGATCCACGCCAAGGCGCCGCACGCCAAGGTGCTGCTGGTCGGCTACCCGTCGGTGCTGCCCGACAACGAGCGCAACTGCATCGGCCGCCAGCCCATCACCACCGGCGACGTCGCCTACCTGCGCGACATCCTGCACCGGCTGAACGACAAGCTCGCCGCCACGGCCGCCGCCAACGGCGCCACCTACGTCGACACCCTCACCCCCACCCGCGGCCACGACGTCTGCTCCGGCGACCGCTGGATCGAGGGCGCCCTGCCCGGCTCCCCCGCCGTGCCCTTCCACCCCAACGCCACCGGCGAGAAGGTGATGGCCCGGGCCGTCCTCGCCGCGCTCGGCAAGTAGCGGTAACCGGCGAACGCCCGGAGGGTGCCCGGCACCCCTCAGGCGTTCGCCGCCAGGGCGCGCACCAGGCGGTCCAGCCACGCTCCGGGGGTGCCCGGGAAGCCCTGCCAGTCGACGCGGCAGCGCGGCAGGTCCTCCGGCCCCACGGGGTGCGGGGCGCGGCGCAGTACGCGGTGCAGGAGACGGGCGTCGAGGTCGGTGGCCGGGTGCTCTGCGAGCAGGACGGCGTCGTGGAGGTCCTTGCCGCGGGCGGCGCCGCCGGTGCCCTCGACGAGCAGCCACAGCAGCTTCCAGGCCAGCGAGAGCTCGCGGCTCGCAGTGGGCAGGACGGCCGGGGGCCCGCCGTCGGCGCGCGGTATCGCGGTGAACACCGGCGGCTCGGGCAGCGGTTCGTCCCAGGCGAAGTCGACCCGCAGGGTGCCCGGCGCGAGCCCGTCCACCGTCCACGGGACCGTCAGCCGCAGGCCCGTGGCCCCGCCGCAGCCGTCGCCGTAGGGGGCGTAGTAGCCGCCGAGGCCCTCGTGCCGGGCGGCCCCGGCGTCGATCCGCAGGCCGGGCGCCGCCTCGGGCTCGTCGCGCAGCCGGTCGAGCAGATCGCCGTACGGCACGTCCTCCGGTTCGGTGTCGGGCAGCCAGTGCAGGCCCTCGGGCGGGAGCCGGACCCGCGGGCCGCGCGGCTCGACGCCCGCCGGGTCCCAGAGTTCGGCGGCGCCCGCACCGTGCGCGGTCTCCGGATCGCAGAGCACGGCGTCGGCGGTGTCGAGGTGCGGGTACGGGTCCAGCGGGTCGATCGGCACCGCGGGGACGGGTCGCAGCACGAAGTCGAGGTCGGCGGGCGGCCTGGCGGTCTCCGGGCACCAGGCGGCGAGGACGGCGCTGCCGCGCAGCACCAGGCCGTCGATCCACGGCGCGCCGGCGGCGGTCGCGAGCACGTGGTCGAGGACGGCCCGGTGGGCCTCGGCGGTCGTCCGGCTGGTCACGGCCGCACGCTAGCGGCCGGCACCGACAGCCGGACGGGCCGGACGGCCTGGGCGGACCCCGGATCCGTTCCTTCGGACCGCCCCGACCGGCCGGCGAGTTCGGCCAGCACGGCGGGCCGTCCCGCGCCGGCGGCGGTCGAGCCGTGGAGCAGTCCGGCCAGGTCGCGGGGGTGAGCCCGTTCACCGGTCGGAGCCGCCGCGGAGATCCGGTCCAGCCGGAAGCCGCGGCCGGCCCTGCGGATGCGGCACCAGGCGATCAGGTACCACCGGCCCCCGGCTGTGAGCAGGCCGGCCGGTTCCACGACGCGGTCGCTCTCCCGTCCTTCCGCGTCGGTGTAGGACAGCCGCACCGGCCCGGGAACCGTGCCCGGCGGTGCCGGTGGCGGTCAGCCGCATCCAGGCGGTGCAGCGCTCGCCGACCGCCACCGGATAGAGCCGCCGCTCCCCCGCCGTCCCACCCGCGGGCACCGAATACCCGCCGGACTCGCCGATCGCCTCGGTACAGCCCTCGAACCACTCACGGTGCCGCTCGGCCGCGAAGCGGGCACCGTACTCGCCGGTCGACTCCTCGTCCGCCAGGAAGGCGAGCACCAGGTCCCGGCGCGGCCGCCGCCCGGTGCGGGACCAGTCCCGGACGAGGGCCAGGGTCATCGCCAGGGTGCCCTTCATGTCGACCGCGCCGCGGCCCCACAGGCAGCCGTCGGCGAGTTCGCCGGAGAGCGGGTGGTGCGTCCAGTCCTCGGCGTCGAAGGGCACGGTGTCCAGGTGGCCGTGGACGAGCAGCGGCGGCAGCGTGCGGTCGGTGCCGGCCACCCGGGCGAGGACGTTCGCCCGGCGCGGCGCGGACTCGGTGACCAGCGGGTCGAGTCCGGCCTCGGAGAGCCGGGCGGCGACGTACTCCGCGGCGGCACGCTCGCCCGGCCCGCTGCCGTCCCCGGGGTTCACGGTGTCGAGGCGCAGCAGGTCGTGGCAGAGGACGGCCGCGTCGGTGTCGAGTGCCTGCGGGCTGACGGTCACGGGGTCTCCCTCTCGGGCACGGGTGGTTGGTAGGTGGTAGGCCAGGGGCGCGGGGAACTGCGCAATTCGGATGCGGGCCACCGTACACATCACGGCCTGACCCGTACTGTCGTGACACCCGCCCCCGGATTGCGCAGTTCCCCCCAGCCTTCGGCCGGGAGGTGCCCCCCGGCGCCCCTGGGGAGGCCACTATCCGTACTGCTGCTCGGTGGCCGCGCGGGCGACCACGGTGCAGACCTTGAAGGTGCGGGCGGCCCGGGTGGCGCCGGGGGCGGTGTAGCCGACGGTGCACGGGCCGAGGAGTTCGACGGTGGGCACCGCGGCGACCGCCTCGGCCTGGTGGGTGGCGTGGAAGTCGATCTCGAAGCGGTGCGGGCCGGTGACGGGTTCGGGGCGGCCGAGCAGCCGGTGGTCGCGCATGGCGAGCTCGGCCCGGTCGCGGATCAGCGCGGCGCTGACGGACGGCGGCAGGCAGACCGCCGCGTAGCGGCTGACGCACTCCTTGACGGCGGCGGTGCGGGCCTCGGGTGCCCAGGCTGCGGCGGCGGCGCAGGTGAGGTCGTCGCCGGTGACGAGGATGACGGGGACGCCGTGTTCGGCGGCGGTCAGGGCGTTCATGCGGCCTTCGTCGGCGTCCGTGCCGTCGATCCGGAAGCCGGTGAGTCCGGCGCCCAGGTAGGTGTGGGCGAGGACCCCGTTCGCCCCGGCGCCGGTGTGGTAGCCGAGGAAGACGACGGCGTCGGCATCCTGGACGCCCTGCATCATGCCGAGCGGTTTGTGCCGGCCGATCAGCAGCTTCGCCCGCGGGTCGAGTTCCTCCAGCAGGACGTTCCGCTGGGTCTCGTGCGCCTCGTTGACCAGGACTTCTTCGGCGCCGCCGGCGAACAGGCCGGCGATGCAGGCGTTGACGTCGCCGGTGAGCAGCCGGCGCATCCGCTGCCAGGCGGGCGCGCCGGGTTCGACGTCCTCCGGCCAGGTGGTGCCGGTGGCGCCCTCCATGTCGGCGGAGATCAGGACGCGCACGCGGTCTCCTCGGCGGCCGGCCGGCCCGGGGCGGGCCGGGGGGCGAGCGGGGGTTCGAGCAGGGTGAGCACGCCGTCGCCGAGTTCGGCGGCGGTGCCGAGCGGGACGGTGAGCTGGAGCGGGCCGTGTCCGGCGGGCAGGCCGGCCGCGACGGGGATGCCGAGGCCGCCGAGCCGGTCGGCGAGGACGGCGCGGACCTCCTCCTCGGGCCCGCAGTCGGTGAAGTCGCCGAGCACGATGCCGGCGGCGCGGCCGAGCACGCCCGCGCGCACCAGCTGGGTGAGGATGCGGTCCAGCCGGTAGGGCTCCTCGCCGGTCTCCTCCAGCAGCAGCAGGCAGCCGTCCGGCGGCTGGGCGGTGGGGGTGCCGACGGAGGCGGCGAGCAGGCTGGCGTTGCCGCCGGCGAGCCGGCCGCGGGCGGTGCCGGGGACGAGCATGCCGCCGGCGAGCGGCAGTTCGGTGACCCGTTCGGGGTGGAAGAGCACGGTGCGCAGGTGGTCGGCGCTGGCCGGATTGTCGACCAGGGCGCCGGTGGCGGGCATCGGGGCGTGCAGGGTGCTGGTGCCGAGCCGGACGGCGAAGGCCTCGTGCAGGGCGGTGATGTCGCTGGAGCCGATCAGCAGGGCGGGTTCGGCGGCGGCGTCGATCGCCTTCCAGTCGACCAGGTCGACCATCCGCTGGGTGCCGTAGCCGCCGCGGGCGCAGAGGACGGCGCGGACGGCGGGGTCGGCGCAGGCCTCGGTGAGGTCGGCGGCGCGGTCCTCGTCGCGGCCGGCGAGGTGGCCGAGGTGGCTGTCGCGGACGTGCGGCAGCACCGTCACCTCCAGGCCCCAGGAGGCCAGCAGGGCGGTGCCTCGCTCCAGCAGGGCAGGGTCGGGCGGGCCTGCGGGGGCGGCGACGGCGACCCGGTCGCCGGGTCGCAGGGCCTGCGGCACCGTTCGGGGCCGGTCGTGGGTCGGCATGCGGGCCTCATCTCAGCTTCGGGTCGTACGCGTCCCGGACGGCGTCGCCGAGCAGGATGAAGCTCAGCACGGTCGCCGACAGGAACAGCGCGGGGAAGGCGAGCAGGTGCGGGAAGTCGAGGACGTACGCCTGGGCCGCGTTCAGTTGCAGGCCCCAGGAGACCGCAGGGTACTGCAGACCGACGCCGAGGAAGTCCAACGTGGCCTCGCCGGAGATGACGTTCCCGACGTTCAGCATGGCGACCACCACCACGGGGGTGGCGGCGTTGGGCAGCAGGTGGCGGGTCATCAGCCGCAGCGGTCCGGCGCCGGTGGAGCGGGCGGCCTGCACGTAGTCGGCCTGTTTGAGGCCGATGACCTGGGCGCGCATCACCCGGGTCATGGTCGTCCAGCCGAGGGCGACGAGGACGAGGGTCATCGCGCCGAGGCCGTGGTCGGGGAAGGCGACCAGGACGACGGTGGCGCCGAGGACGAACGGCAGGCCGAAGAAGACGTCGGTGAGACCGGAGAGCAGGGTGTCCACCCAGCCGCCGAAGAAGCCCGCCAGCATGCCGAGGAGCAGCGAGAGCAGCAGTGCCCCGGCGGTCACCGCGAGCCCGATGACCAGCGAGGGGCGGCTGCCGCGGACGACCTGGCCGAGGTAGTCGCAGCCCTGCAGGTCGAAGCCGAACGGGTGCTGGAGGCTGGGGCCGACCCGGGAGTCGGCGAGTTCGCAGCGGCCGCTGTCGTCGGTGAGCAGGGCGACGAACGGCTCGGGGAGGGCGGCCATCAGCGCCATCAGCAGCAGCACGCCGGTGCAGGCGAGGACGAGCGGGCGCCTGCGCAGGTCCCGCCAGGCACCGGCGGAGGGGGACTCGCCGCGGCGAGGGCGCCGCTTCGGCGGCAGCGTGAGGTCCCGGACGGGCGCGGGCGGTGCCGGGGCGGGGGCCGGGGGCGGTGCGGGGGCCTGCGGGCTACCGGTCATGGCGGATCCTCGGGTCGAGCAGGCCGTACAGGACGTCGACGACCAGGTTGGCCAGGCAGTAGACCAGCACCAGGGCGGTGGTGATGCCGACCACGGTCGGTCCCTCGCGCAACTGGATGGCCTGGAAGACCTGTTGGCCGACGCCGGGCAGGTTGAACACGTACTCGGTGACGACGGCGCCGGCCATCAGCGAGCCGAGTTCGATGCCGAGGAAGGTCACCACCGGGATCAGCGAGTTGCGCAGGGTGTGCCGGACGACCACCCGCCGGCGGGACAGGCCCTTGGCGCCGGCGGTGCGCACGTGGTCGGCGCGCAGGTTCTCCAGCAGGGAGGCCCGGGTGAGCCGGGCGACGTAGGCCACGCCGAAGGAGGCGAGGACCAGGCCGGGCAGCAGGTAGGCGGTCGGCCAGCCGTCCTCGGCGCCGGCCACCGGGAACCAGCCGAGCTTGACGCCGAGCAGCAGTTGGGCGAGGTAGCCGACGATGTACACCGGCACGGCGATCACCAGGGTGGTACCGGCGAGCACCGCGTTGTCCGCCCAGCGGCCCTTGCGCAGCGCCGCCCAGACGCCGAGCGCGACGCCGAGGACGGTCTCCAGGAACCAGGCGGTGAGGCCGAGCCGCAGGGTGACCTGCCAGCGGCCGGCCAGGGTGTCGGCGACCGGCTCGCCGGTGAAGGTCCGGCCGAGGTCGCCGGTGAGCAGGCCGCCCAGGTACTTGGCGTACTGGACGACGAGCGGGTCGTCGAGGTGGTAGCGGCGGTGCAGTTCGGCGAGGACGGCGGCCGGCACCGGCCGGTCCCCGGCGAGGCCCTGGATCGGGTCGCCGGGCAGCACGAACACCATGGCGTGGATGAGGAAGGTGGTCGCCAGCAGTACGGGAACGGCGTACAGCAGGCGGCGGGCGATGTATCGGCCCATCGGCGGGCGCCCCCGGTTCGTGTGGTCGCGACGGTGGTCAGTGGCTCAGTGCCGCACGGTCACCTTCTCCAGGTGCAGGCCGGCGACGTACGGGTCGACCAGGACGTTGCCGATCCGGGGGCTCCAGGCGGTCTGGTCCTGCCAGTTCCAGAGCGGGATCAGCGGCAGCGCCCGGAGCGCGATCGACTCGGCCTCGTGGTAGTGCTGCTCGGACTCGGCGGCGTCCGGCGCCGCGTTGCCGAGCGCGAGCGCCCGGTCGAAGGCCGGGTCGGACCAGCCGGAGCGGTTGTTGGGGCCGAGCAGCCCGGCGAGGTAGTTCTGCACGCTCGGGTAGTCGACCACCCAGTTCTGCCGGTACGGGCCGGTCGCCTTGCGGCCGTTGAGGATCGGGCCGAGGTCGGCGCCGGACATCTTGCGGAAGGCGATGGAGCGGATGCCGAGGTTCTGCTTGAGCTCGTTGGCCACCGCGGTCATCCACTGCTCGTACGTGGGGTCGGAGTTGGCGAAGTACAGCTCCAGCGTGCCGGTGAAGCCGCCGGCCCGGTCGAACAGCTCCTTGGCGCGCTCCGGCCGGTACTCGCAGGTCTCGCCGCAGGCGCCGGCCCGGTGGCCGGGGATCATCGCGGCGACCAGCGAGTCGGCGGGCGCGAACACCTCGTTGAAGATCGCCCGGGTGATGCCCCGGCGGTCGATCGCCATCGAGATGGCCTGCCGCAGCTCGGGCTTGGCGTAGCGGGCGTCCCAGAGCGGCAGGCCGAGGTAGTCCATCGTGCCGCTGGGCCGCACCGAGTACCGCGCGCCGAAGGTGCGCTTCGCCTCGTACGCCCGGGCGGGCGGCACGCTGGCCATGAAGTCGACGTGTCCGGCCCGCAGTTCGGTGAAGGCGGTGTCCTTGCTGGTGAAGATCCGGAAGTGCACGCCGTCGGCGGTGGCGGGGCGCGGCCCGGTGTAGCTTTCGGCGCGGCGCAGGTCGATCCGCTGCTGGTGCCGCCAGTCGCCGTCCATCGCGAACGGGCCGTTGCCGACCGGGTGCAGGTCGTACCCGGCCGGGTCGGCGAAGGCGGCCTTCGGCAGCGGTGCGAACGCGGGGAAGGCGAGCAGCATCGGGAACTGGCTGAACGGCGCCCCGAGGGTGACCTTCAGGGTGGTGTCGTCGACCACCTCCAGGCCGGACAGCCGGTCGGTCGGGGGCTTGGCGCCGTCGGCCGGGTTGAGGGCGGCGTACCCGTCGATCTGGCTGAAGTACCCGTTGGCCTCCCAGCCGTTGGGCCCGTACGCGGCCGCGTTCCAGGCGTCGGCGTAGCTGGCCGCGGTGACCGGCTCGCCGTTGTGGAAGCGGGCGCCGGGCCGGAAGTGCAGTGTCCAGACCCGCTGGTCGTCGGTGCTGACGGACTCGGCGGCGAGCGGCACCGCGTGGCCGTCCGAAGGGTCCAGGGCGAGCGGGGTGTCGAACAGCCCCTCCAGCACCTGCAGGGAGTAACTGCTGGTCGTGCGGCCGGGGGTGAGGTGGTCCGGCTCGGTGAGGGCGACGGTGAACGTCCCGCCGGGCACGTCCGGGACGGGCCCGAGGTCCTCGTCCGAGCGGCGGACGCAGCCCGCGGCGGCCGTCCCGGTGACGGCGAGCAGGGCGAGCGCGAGCAGCGCGGCCGGCAGCCGGCCGGTGC
>NZ_JBEYFP010000171.1:0-10595 GCF_040634455.1 Kitasatospora sp. NPDC007106 | reverse complement strand
TGCGAAACCCGGACGGGCGCCCGGCGCGGCGGGCGGGGGAGCGGCGGGCACGGGACACCTCCTGCGGCGCGGGCCGACTCCTGCTGCAGGGCCGGTGCGGATGCCTGAACTGTAGAGCGGCCGCGGCCGCCGCGGAGGCCCGGGGCGCGGATCGGCCCGCGACCCGGCCGTACGGGCCGCCGCCGGGGCGAACCACCCGTACGAGTGATCGAAATCGGCTGGCGGCCGTCGGCCCGCTGCGCTACGTTGTTCTCACTTGGAGAACGACTCCCGGGTGTCGCTCGGCCGCCGGACGGTCCGACGGGCGCACCGCAGCTCCCACCGAAGGCAGGCACAGGCATGGCAGGCGACAGCGACACCGGGGGCCCGGGCGAGACCGCGGGCGGCGGCGAGCACGCCTGGCTCGCGGCCTACGACCCGCGTGCCTACACCCCCGTCGCCGTCACCGTCGACGTGGTCGCCCTGACGCTGCGCGCCGACGAGCTGCACGTCCTGCTGGTCGAGCGCGGCGAGCCGCCCTACCAGGGCTGCTGGGCGCTGCCCGGCGGCTTCCTCCGCGCGGGAGAGGAGGACCTCCCCGGCGCCGCCGTCCGCGAGCTCGCCGAGGAGACCGGCCTGCAGGGCACCCTGGAGGCCGCCGCCACCCTCAGCCGCATCCACCTGGAGCAGCTCGGCAGCTACGGTGCCCCCGATCGTGACCCGCGCATGCACGTGGTCTCCGTCGCCTACCTCGCCTTCGCCCCCGACCTGCCCGATCCGCAGGCCGGCACCGACGCCGCGGCCGCCGCCTGGCACCCGGTCTCCGCACTCGACCTGACCTCCTCCCGAACCACCGGGCCGGCCGCCGACACCCACGGGGGTGGCGTCGGCGGCCGGCCCGGCACCCGGCTCGCCTTCGACCACGCCGTGATCCTCGCGGACGGCCTGGACCGGGCCCGGGCCAAGATCGAGTACAGCCCGCTCGCCACCGCCTTCCTCCGCCACGACTTCACCATCCCCGAGCTGCGCGCCGTCTACGAGGCCGTCTGGGGCGAGCGGCTGCACGCCGGCAACTTCCACCGCAAGGTGCTCTCCGTACCCGGCTTCGTCGAGTCCACCGGCACCACCACCGAACGCGGCGGCACCCGCGGCGGCCCGCGCGCCCGCACCTACCACGCCGGCGACGCCCGCCTCCTCCACCCGCCGCTGCTGCGCCCCGCCCACGAGGACGACATCCGATGACGGCTCCGCGCACCGCCCGGCCGCCTGCCGGGCCCGGCCCCGCACCGCGCACCTTCGCGGACGCGGCCGCCGCCGTCCTCACCGCCACCGGCCCGGCGGAGCTGTTCCCCGCCGACCCGGCCGAGGCGGCCCGGCGCTACCGCCGCCTCGCCCGCCTCCTCCACCCCGACACCGCACCCGCCGCCGACCGCCCCCGTGCCACCGCCGCCTTCCTCACCCTCGGCCGGCTCTGGGAGCAGCACCAGGGGCCCGCCGGTGACACCACCGCCGAGCTGCGCACCGGCCGGCACACCTATCGGCTCGGCCCGGTCGCGGCCACCGGCGACATCGCCGTCCTGCGCGCCGCCACCACCGGGTCCGGCACCGAGGTGCTGCTCAAGATCCCCCGCAGCGCCCTCGACAACGACCTCCTCGAACGCGAGGCCACCGCCCTCACCCGGCTCGCCCGCCACGGCGACCGCCGCTTCCACGCCTACGCCCCCACCCTGCTGGAGACCTTCCACCACCAGGACACCGCCGACCCGGCCGGTGCCCCGCGCCAGGTCAACGCCCTCGTCCGCCGCGAGGGCCTGCGCCCGCTCACCGACGTCCTCGCGGCCCACCCCGACGGCCTCGACCCGCGGGACGCCGCCTGGATCTGGCGCCGCCTGCTCGTCGCGCTCGGCTACGCCCACCGCGCCGGGGTCCGGCACGGCGCGGTCCTCCCCGAGCACGTCCTCGTCCACCCCGCCGACCACGGCCTCGTCCTCGTCGACTGGTGCTACGCGGGCACCGGCGCGCCCGCCCCCGCGCCCGCTCTGGTCGAGCGCCACCGCGCGCTCTACCCGCCGGAGGTCCCCGCCCGACAGGCTGTCACCGAGGCCACCGACATCCACCTCGCCACCCGCTGCATCCAGCTGCTCATGGGCGACCGGGCACCGCGGCAGCTCCGCGCCTTCGTCGCCGGCTGCACCCTGCCCGCCGAGCCCCGCCGACCGCACGACGCCTGGAAGCTCCTCGCCGAGCTCGACGAACTGCTCCACACCCTCTACGGCCCGCGCACCTTCCGGCCGTTCCACCTGCCACCCACCGCCTGAGGAGGCCCCGATGGGCAGCGGCACCTGGTCCACCGACGTCTACGACGCCGCCGCGCACTACCGCGCAGGCACCGGCGCCAGCGCCTTCGCCTACAGCGACGCCACCACCCGCGGCGCCCGCTCCGGCTGGAAGGCCCACCCCAGCCTCGACCCGCACGCCCTCACCGTCCGCGAGAGCAGGGACTCCGACGAGCACCCCGCCTCGCTGGCGATCGCCGTCCTCTTCGACGTCACCGGCTCCATGCAGACCGTCCCGCGGACCTTGCAGACCAAGCTCCCCGAGCTCTTCGGCCTGCTGCTGCGCAAGGGGTACACCGAGGACCCGCAGATCCTCTTCGGCGCCGTCGGCGACGCCACCTGCGACCGCGTCCCGCTCCAGCTCGGCCAGTTCGAGTCCGACAACCGGATGGACGACAACCTCGGCAACATCCTGCTGGAGGGCGGTGGCGGCGGGCAGATGACCGAGTCCTACGAGCTCGCCATGTACGCCATGGCCCGCCACACCGCACTCGACTGCGTCGAGCGCCGCGGCCGCAAGGGCTACCTCTTCCTCATCGGCGACGAACTGCCCTACGGCAAGGTCAAGGCCCGCGAGGTCCGGGCCGTCCTCGGCGAGGACATCCCGGAGGACATCCCGGTCACCGCGATCCTCGCCGAGCTCCGGCAGCTCTACCACGTCTACTTCATCCTCCCGGCCGGCACCGCCTACGCGGGCAACGCCGAGGTCCTCGGCACCTGGCGCAAGCTGCTCGGCCAGCACGTCATCGAGCTCGACGACCTCGACGCCGTCTGCGAGACCATCGCCCTCACCATCGGCCTCGGTGAGGAGGCCATCGACCTCCAGGAGGGCCTCGACGACCTCGCCGACATCGGCTCCGGCGCCGTCGCCAGCGTCGGCAAGGCCCTGGACTCGCTCGCCCGCCACAGCAGGGAGGCGGCCGTCCCCGGCACCTCCCTGCTCGCCCCCGACGACCGCTCGACAGCCGGCACCACCCGCCTCTGAGCACCGCCCGCCCCACCCACGCTGCGGCCTGCCCGACCCCGGCCGGCCGCAGCGCGGGTCAAGCGCTGCCCGCCACCACCCGCCGCAGAACCCACCCGCCGCAGAACCCACCCGCCGCAGCACCCCGCACAGAACGGGCACCGCCGTGACCGACCCACGATTCGACGGACACGTCATCGTCTGCGACCTCGGCTACGGGGACGCGGGCAAGGGCACGATCGTCGACCACCTCTGCCGCGGCCCGCTCGGCCCCGACAGCCCCCACCCGGCCCGCGCCGTCGTCCGCCACAACGGCGGCGCCCAGGCCGCGCACAACGTCGTCACCGACGACGGCCGCCACCACACCTTCGCCCAGTTCGGCTCGGGCACCCTCGCCGGCGTCCCCACCCACCTCTCCCGGTTCATGCTGGTCGACCCGCTCGCCCTCGCCGCCGAGGCCCGCCACCTGGCCACCCTCGGCGTCCCCGACCCGTTCGCCCTGCTCACCGTCGACCGCCGCGCCCTGCTCACCACCCCGTACCACGCCGCCGCCAACCGCATCCGCGAACAGCGCCGCGGCCCCGACCGCCACGGCTCCTGCGGCCTCGGCATCGGCGAGACCGCGAGCTACGCCCTGGACCACCCCGAGGACGCCCCGACCGCCGGCGACTGCACCCGCCCCGCCCGGCTGCTCACCCTCCTCACCCTGCTCCGCGACCGCCTCGCCGACCGGCTCGGCCTCGACCCCGCCGAGCTCCCCGCCCCGCCGCCCGCCGACTGCGCCGAGGCCTTCACCGCCTTCGGCGCCCGGGTCCGCCTCACCGACGGCGACCACCTCGCCCACCTGCTGCGCACCGGCCCGGTGATCTTCGAGGGCGCCCAGGGCGTCCTGCTCGACGAGCACCACGGCTTCCACCCCCACACCACCTGGTCCACCACCACCTTCGCCAACGCCGAGACCCTGCTCGCCGAGTCCGGAGCCCCCGCCGCCGCCCTCCGGCTCGGCGTCCTGCGCACCTACACCACCCGCCACGGCCCCGGCCCGCTCCCCACCGAGGACAAGGCCCTCGACCTCCCCGAACCCCACAACACCACCGGCCGCTGGCAGGGCGCCTTCCGCACCGGCCACTTCGACACCCCCGGCCACCGCTACGCCCTCGCCGCCACCGGCGGCGCCGACGCCCTCGCCCTCACCCACCTCGACACCCCCGCCCACCACCGCGACCTGCGCCTCTGCGACGGCTACGAGCTGGACGGCGCCCCCCTGCACGCCGTCACCACCGGCATGGCCGGCGACCTCGACGCCCAGGCCCGCCTCACCGAGGCCCTCCTCCGCGCCCGCCCCGGCACCCTGACCGACCCCGGCCCCGACCCGCAGGACTGGTCCGACGCGATCGCCGACCGCCTCGGCACCCCCGTCCTCCTCGAGTCCCACGGCCCGACTTCCCGTCAGAAACACCTCCGCCGAGCCGCCGTCCACCGCAGTACCATCCACCCCATGACCACAGACCAGGCCGACCGGAAGACCTACGGCCCCGGCTCGCACTGCCACTGGTGCGGCACCCCCTACAGCCCCGGCACCGCCGCCTGGCCCCGGACGTGCCCCGGCTGCAACGAGATCAGCTACCGCAACCCGCTGCCCGTGGTCGTCACCCTCCTGCCCGTCGTCTCACCCGAGGCCGAGGGCCTGGTCGTCATCCGCCGCACCATCGAGCCGGGCTACGGCGAGCTCGCCCTCCCCGGCGGCTACATCGACTACGGCGAGAGCTGGCAGCAGGCCTGCGTCCGCGAGCTCCGCGAAGAGACCGGCATCGAGGCCGACCACACCCGGGTCACCCTGGTCGCCACCGACTCCGACACCGCCGGCGGCTTCCTCTGCCTGTTCGGCATGCTCCCCGCGCGACGGCTCGGCGAGCTCCCGCCCTCCGTCCCCACCTCCGAGACCGAGGGCTGGCAGTTCCTCCCCACCCCGTCCCGGCTGGCCTTCCCCTTCCACACCCGGGTGGCCCACGCCTGGTTCAACGGCGACTACGCCCACCTGGTCTGACCCCCGGCGGTCGCCACCGGCGCGGTGCCGCAGCGCCGCGCCCGGCCACCGGCGGGGGCCCCTGGCGCACCCGACGATCACATGGCAAGGTCTGCTCGTCAGCCACCACGCGGGCGGCGCCCGCCACGAGCAGCCCCGCCCACCGCCCCCGGCCACCGGCGGGGGCGCTCCACCCCGGGAGACCACCACCGTGAGCACCCCACCCGAAGGCCGACTGCTCTGGCGCCCAGACCCGGCCCGCGCCGCCTCCGCGCAGATCGTCGCCTTCCAGGCCTGGGCCGCCGAGCACCACGGCGCCCCGGCGGCCCCGCTCGCCCCCGCGGACGACGACGAGCAGGCCGCCGCCCGCTACGCCGCCCTGCACGCCTGGTCCACCGAAGACCTGGAGCGCTTCTGGACGGCCGTCACCGAGTGGTTCGACGTCCGCTTCACCACCGCGCCCGAGGCCGTCCTCGCCGACCCGGCGATGCCCGGCGCCCGCTGGTTCCCCGGCGCCCGCCTCAACTACGCCGAGCACGCCCTGCGCGCCGCCGAGGACGCCGACCGGGCCGACGAGCCCGCGATCCTCCACCTCGACGAGACCACCGAGCAGCCCGCCGCCCTCACCTGGGCCGAGCTCCGCCGCCAGGTCGGCTCGCTGGCCGCCGCGCTGCGCGCCCGCGGCGTCCGCCCCGGCGACCGGGTCGGCGCCTACCTGCCCAACGTCCCGCAGGCGATCGTCGCCCTGCTCGCCACCGCCGCCGTCGGCGCCGTCTGGACGTCCTGCGCCCCCGACTTCGGCGCCCGCAGCGTCCTCGACCGCCTCCAGCAGATCGAGCCCACCGTCCTCTTCGCCATCGACGGCTACCACTACGGCGGCAAGGACCACGACCGCACCGAGGTCGTCGCCGAACTCCGCCGCGAGCTCCCCACGCTGCGCACCGTCGTGCACATCCCGCTGCTCGGCGCCCCCGCCCCCGAGGGCTCCCTCGACTGGGCGGAGCTGGTCGCCGGCGACGACGAGCCGGTCTTCGAACCCGTCCCCTTCGACCATCCGCTCTGGGTGCTCTACTCCTCCGGCACCACCGGCCTGCCCAAGGCCATCGTGCAGAGCCAGGGCGGCATCCTCGTCGAGCACCTCAAGCAGGCCGCGCTCCACCTCGACCTCGGCCCGGAGGACCGCTTCCTCTGGTACACGTCCACCGGCTGGATGATGTGGAACTTCCTCGTCGCCGGCCTCCTCGTCGGGTCCACGATCGTCACCTACGACGGCAGCCCCGGCCACCCCGACACCGGCGCCCTCTGGTCCGTCGCCGCCCGCACCCGCGCCACCGTCCTCGGCACCTCCGCCGCCTACGTGATCGCCAGCCGCAAGGCCGACCTCCACCCCGGCCGCGACCTCGACCTCTCCGCCGTCCGCTGCCTCGGCACCACCGGCTCCCCGCTGCCGCCCGACGGCTTCCAATGGATCTACGACGAGGTCAAGAAGGACGTCTGGCTCGCCTCCGTCAGCGGCGGCACCGACGTCTGCAGCTGCTTCGTCGGCGGCGTCCCCACCCTCCCCGTCCACCTCGGCGAGATCCAGGCCCCCTGCCTCGGCGCCGCCGTCGCCTCCTGGGACGTCCAGGGCCACCCCCTCACCGACCAGGTCGGCGAGCTCGTCGTCACCGGGCCGCTGCCCTCCATGCCGATCGGCTTCTGGAACGACCCCGACGGCACCCGCTACCGCGACAGCTACTTCGACATGTACCCGGGCGTCTGGCGCCACGGCGACTGGATCACCGTCACCTCGCGCGGCACCGTCGTCATCCACGGCCGCTCCGACTCCACCCTCAACCGCCAGGGCGTCCGGATGGGCTCCTCCGACATCTACGAGGTCGTCGAACGCCTCCCCGAGATCGCGGAGTCCCTGGTCATCGGCGTCGAGGAGCCCGACGGCGGCTACTGGATGCCGCTCTTCGTCGTCCTCGCCCCCGGCGCGGACCTCGACGACTCGCTGCGTGCCCGCGTCCGCACCGAACTGCGCACCCAGCTCTCGCCCCGCCACGTGCCGGACGAGATCATCGCCGTCAACGGCCTGCCGCACACCCTCACCGGCAAGCGCATCGAGGTCCCCGTGAAGCGGCTGCTCTCCGGCACCCCGCTGGAGAAGGCGGTCAACCCGGGCTCGGTCGACAACATCGACCACCTCCGGTTTTTCGAGCACCTGGGCGCCGAGCGCCGCGGCTGAGCCCGACCCGCCGGCAGTCGCCGGACGGACCCGGACAGCCGAGCAGGGGCGCTTCCAACCCCCACGGTGGAAGCGCCCCTGCGAGCCCCGGCCCTGCCCCGGGGCGTCTACTCGCCGGTCAGCACCTGGTGCGCCGCGGCACGCGCGTCGGCCGCGGTGTCCGCAGCCCGCGCCGCCGCCGCGGCACGCCTGCACTGCGCCAGCGTGACCTTGGCCAACGCCGTCCGCACGTACGGGATCGACGAGGCACCCATCGACAGGCTCGTCACCCCGAGCCCGGTGAGCACACAGGCGAGCAGCGGGTCGGCCGCCGCCTCACCGCACACGCCGCAGCTCTTCCCGGTCGCCAGCGCGGCCTCGGCCGACAGCGCGACCAGGTCCAGCAACGCCGGCTGCCACGGGTCCTGCAGCCGCGCCACCGCACCGACCTGCCGGTCCGCCGCGAAGGTGTACTGCGCCAGGTCGTTCGTCCCCAGCGACAGGAACTCGACCTCCTGCAGGATCGACCGCGCCCGCAGCGCCGCCGACGGGATCTCCACCATCGCACCGAACTTCGCGGTCAGCCCGGCCTCCCGGCAGGCGTCCGCGAACGCCTTCGCGTCCTGCCGGTCCGCCACCATCGGCGCCATGACCTCCAGGTGCACCGGCAGCCCCTCGGCAGCCCGGGCGAGCGCGCGCAGCTGCGCCGCCATCACCTCCGGGTGGTCCAGCAGCGTCCGCAGACCGCGGACACCCAGCGCGGGGTTCGGCTCGTCGGCCGGCGTCAGGAAGTCCAGCGGCTTGTCGGCCCCGGCGTCCAGCACCCGCACGACCACCCGGCGCTCCGGGAAGGCCTCCAGCACCTTCCGGTACGCCTCGAACTGCTTCTCCTCGCTCGGTGCCTTCGCCGAGTCGTCGAGGAAGAGGAACTCCGTCCGGAACAGGCCGACGCCCTCCGCCTCGGCCTCCAGCGCCGCCGGCAGGTCGGCCGGGCCGCCGATGTTCGCCAGCAGCGGCACCAGGTGCCCGTCCGAGGTCCGGCCCGGTCCGGAGGACGCGGCCAGCGCGGCCTTCCGCTCGGCCGCCAGCCGGCGCAGCTCCTCCTGCCGCTCGACCGAGGGGCTCACCAGCACCTCGCCGCTGCTGCCGTCGACCGCGACGACCAGACCCTCGGCGACCCCGGTCGCGCCCGGCAGCGCCACCACGGCGGGCACGCCCAGCGCCCGGGCCAGGATCGCGCTGTGGCTGGTCGGCCCGCCCTCCTCGGTCACGAAACCGAGCACCAGCGTCGGGTCCAGCAGCGCGGTGTCCGCCGGAGCGAGGTCGTGCGCGAAGAGCACGTACGGCTCGTCGCTGTCCGGCACGCCCGGCATCGGCACGCCGAGCAGCCGCGCCACGATCCGGTTCCGCACGTCGTCCAGGTCGGCCACCCGGCCGGCCAGGTAGTCGCCGGCGGCCGCGAGCAGCGCCCGGTACGCGGCGAAGGCGTCGTAGATGCCCCGCTCGGCACTGCTGCCGACCGCGATCCGCCGGCTGACGTCCGCCATCAGCTCCGGATCCTGCGCCATCAGCGCCTGCGCCTCGAGGACGGCCTGCGCCTCGCCGCCGGCCAGGTTGCCGCGCGCGATCAGGTCGGCCGCGACCGCGTCCACCGCGGCCTGGGCGCGCGCCTGCTCCCGCGGGGCGTCCTCACTGGGGATCTGCGTCGCCGGGGGTTCCAGCACGGCGGTTCCCATGTGCCGCACGGGGCCGATGGCGACCCCGTGACTGACTCCTACACCGCGAAGCATCGGTTCCACGTTCAGGGATTCCTTTCACCCGGCCAGCGCGGGGGTCAGTTCCAGGTGAAGAGTTCGCCGCCGGGGGTGATCTCACCGCTCTCGGCCACGTCCGCGAGCGCCTCCGCGGAGGCCTCCAGCGCGACGATCGGAGAGATCGGCGACTTGCCGGCGGCCTCGACGGCCGCCGGGTTCCAGCGGATCACCGGCTGGCCTCGCTTGACCTCGTCCCCCTTGCCGACGAGCAGCTCGAAGCCCTCGCCGTTGAGCTGGACGGTGTCGATGCCGAGGTGGGTGAGCACGCCGTGGCCGTCGGCGTCGACGACGACGAAGGCGTGCGGGTGCATGGACACCACGAGCCCGTCGACCGGTGCCACCGCCTCGGTGGGCTCGCGCACCGGGTCGATGGCGGTTCCGGGCCCGACCATCGCGCCGGAGAACACGGGGTCCGGCACGTTGGCCAGCCCGACGGCCCGCCCGGCGAGCGGCGAGGTCACAGTGGTCATGGTGGAGCCTCCCAGGTGCGGAGTACAGCGCGTGCGGCCGCAGAGCAGCGGCATCGGCATCAGCTGAAGCCTAAATCATGTCAACTTCGGACATACCGGCACGTAACGGCGGAGTGCGCCGAGCGGGGAAACCCCCTGCTCCAGCGGCACGGAACCGTCCGCCACCGGCCCGTCGACACAGCAGTGAAGCGTCTGCGTCGACTCAAGTGGTCTAGTCCTCTGTGTCGATGCGCCGCACTCTACGGCATGCGGGGGAGTGCCGACGATGGCCCCGCACCGACGGCCCGCAGCCGCCGCCCACCAGAGGGGTGCTCCGTACGAGTGACCGCGGCGCGTCCCGATTTGGCGCTCGGGTCGAGACCGGCTAACGTTGCACGGGTCGCCACGCGGCGATGGTTAACTCAGCAAGTCGGGAACGTAAAGCGCCGGTTAAACGGTGGCAAACGGATCTGATAAGCTGGAAACACGAAAGAGCGAAACGCCCGGAGGGTCCGCTGGAAGGCGGTCCGAAGGAAGTGTCCGTTCCTTGAGAACTCAACAGCGTGCCAAAAGTCAACGCCAGATATGTTGACATCCCCGGCCGGTCGGGAAATCGATCGGTTGGAGATTCCTTTTGAAATAACACAGCGAGGACGCAGTGCGCGGGGCCACCCTATTCCGGTGGTTGCCGTGCCGCTCAACGCGAGTGTGCACCCGATTACGGGTCATCATTCACGGAGAGTTTGATCCTGGCTCAGGACGAACGCTGGCGGCGTGCTTAACACATGCAAGTCGAACGGTGAAGCCCTTCGGGGTGG
>NZ_JBEYFP010000170.1:0-10665 GCF_040634455.1 Kitasatospora sp. NPDC007106 | reverse complement strand
GTCCGCGGCGACGGCGAGCGCCTCCCGGACGTCGGCGGGCAGCCTCTCCGGGGCGCCGCCCGCGCCCGCCCCGGCGCCTGCGGCGACCTGCTCGCGCAGCACCTGCCAGTCGCCGTACACCTCGTCGAAGTCGACGCGGCGGTCGCCGGTGCGGCCCACGGTGTCGATCTCGTGGTGGAGTTCGGTGCGGCCGGAGCCGGTCTGCGGCTCCTCGGGCTCCTGCCAGGGCAGGCCGACGGGCCGGGCGTCCTCGCGGGCGAGGCCGGTGGCCGGGTCGGCGAGCGCGGTGACGTGCGGCAGGATCCGCGGGTCGAGCCAGGGTTCGCCGCGCTGCACGTACTCGGGGTACACGGTGAGCCGCTCGCGGAGGGTGAAGCCGGCGGCGGCGGTGCGGGCGGCGAGGTCGTCGATGTGCGGCCAGGGGCGCTCGGGGTTGACGTGGTCGGGCGTCAGCGGGGAGACGCCGCCCCAGTCGTCGATGCCGGCGCCGATCAGCAGGGCGAACTCGCCGTCCACCAGGTTCGGCGGAGCCTGCAGGCGGACGGACGGGCCGAGCACCAGCCGGGCGGTGGCGACCGCGGCGGCGAGCTCCTCGAGTTCGGCGTCCGGCATGCCGCGCATCGCGGTGTCGGGCTTGGCGCGGAAGTTCTGCACGATGACCTCCTGCACACCCCGGTAGGCGCGGGAGACCCGGCGGATCGCGAACAGCGACTCGGCGCGCTCCCGGTAGGACTCGCCGATGCCGATCAGGATGCCGGTGGTGAACGGCACCGAGGAGCGCCCGGCGTCCTCCAGCACCCGCAGCCGGACGCGCGGCTCCTTGTCCGGGGAGCCGTGGTGCGGGCCGGACGGGTCGGACCAGAGCCGTTCGGCGGTGGTCTCCAGCATCATGCCCATGGACGGGGCGACCGGCTTGAGCCGCTGGAAGTCCGTCCAGGAGAGCACGCCGGGGTTGAGGTGGGGCAGCAGACCGGTCTCCTCCAGGACGCGCACCGACATCGCCCGCACGTAGGCGAGGGTGTCGTCGTAGCCGTGCGCGTCCAGCCACGCGCGGGCCTCGGGCCAGCGGTCCTCGGGCCGGTCGCCGAGGGTGAACAGGGCCTCCTTGCAGCCCGTGGCGGCGCCGCGGCGGGCGATGTCCAGCACCTCGTCGGGCGAGAGGAACATGCCCTCGCCGGCCCGGCGCAGCTTGCCCGGCACGGTGACGAAGGTGCAGTAGTGGCAGCGGTCCCGGCAGAGCCGGGTGAGCGGGATGAAGACCTTCTTCGAGTAGGTGATCACCCCGGGGCGGCCGGCCTCGCCGAGTCCGGCGTCGCGGACGCGGGCGGCGGACGCGCACAGGTCGGTGAGGTCGGCGCCGCGGGCCTGCAGCAGCACCTCGGCCTCGCCCGTGTCCAGCGCGACGCCGTCCCGGGCCCGGCGGAGCGCTCTGCGCATCGCGGACGCGGTCGGGGCGGCGGGCCGTACGGGGGCCGGGGCGGGGGTCTGCTCGGGCTCGGAGGCGTTCATGCGCCGACGATATCGGCCCCGGTCGGCGGCGGGAGCCGCGGTGCGGGTCACACGCCGGGAGGTGCCGGTCACACCTCGGGCAGGGTCTGTTCCGTCCAGATGGTCTTGCCGAACGGCGTGTGCCGGGTGCCCCAGCCCTGGGTGAGCTGGGCGACGAGCAGCAGGCCGCGGCCGCCCTCGTCGAAGGTGCGGGCCCGGCGCAGGTGCGGGGCGGTGCTGCTGGTGTCGGAGACCTCGCAGATCAGGCTGGTGTCGTGGATCAGCCGCAGCTCGATCGGCGGCCGGCCGTAGCGGATCGCGTTGGTGACGAGCTCGCTGACGACCAGTTCGGTGACGAAGGCGTACTCGTCGAGGCCCCAGACGGCGAGCTGTTCGGCGGCGAGCTTGCGGGCGTGCGAGACGACGGCCGGGTCGGGCGGCACGTCCCAGGCGGCGACCTGGGAGGTGTCGAGGGCGCGGGTGCGGGCGAGCAGCAGGGCGATGTCGTCCTCGGGGGCCTCGGGCAGCAGCAGCCGGAGGATCTCGTCGCAGGTCTCCTCCAGGGAGATGCCGCCGGCGGCGAGGGCGCGGGCGAGGCGTTCGATGCCGTGGTCGACGTCGTGGTCGACGGCCTCGACCAGGCCGTCGGTGAACAGCGCGAGCACGCTGCCCTCGGGCAGGTCGAGTTCGGCGGCCTCGAAGGGCAGGCCGCCGAGGCCGAGCGGCGGTCCGGCGGGCAGTTCGGGGAACTCGACGCGGCCGTCGGGGCGCACCACGGCGGGCCCGGGGTGTCCGGCCCGGGCGAGGGTACAGCGGCGGGAGACGGGGTCGTACACGGCGTACAGGCAGGTGGCGCCGATGTCGGCGGCCTCCCGCCCGTCCTCGTCGGCGGTGCGCGGGTCGGCCTCCCGGTCGAGGCGCAGCACCAGGTCGTCGAGGTGGGTGAGGAGTTCGTCCGGCGGCACGTCGACGTCGGCGAGGGTGCGGACGGCGGTGCGCAGCCGGCCCATGGTGGCGGTGGCCTGGATGCCGTGGCCAACGACGTCGCCGACGACGAGTGCGACGCGGGCGCCGGAGAGCGGGATGACGTCGAACCAGTCGCCGCCGACGCCGGCCTGCGGGCCGGCCGGGAGGTAGCGGGAGGCGATCTCGACGGCGGCCTGGCGGGGGGCGCGGTGCGGCATCATGCTGCGCTGCAGGGCGAGGGCGGTGTTCCGTTCGAAGGTGTAGCGGCGGGCGTTGTCGATGCTGAGGGCGGCACGGGCGGTGAGTTCCTCGGCGAGCAGGACGTCGTCGGCGTCGAAGTCCTCCTCGGTGCGGTGCCGGGCGAACAGCGTGATGCCGAGGGTGGTGCCGCGGGCGAGCAGCGGGGCGACGATCAGCGAGTGGGTGCCGGACTCGGCGATGCGCTGGGCGCGGACGGGGTCGACGGTGAGCCAGCGGCGGACGTCGGGGTCGTCGACGCGGTGCCGGGAGGGGCGGCCGGTGGCGAGGGCGCGGGTCATCGGGGAGTCGGCGGGCAGGTGGTCGGTCTGGCCGGGCGGGACGGCGGACTCGGGGCAGCCGATGAGGACGGACTGTTCGGCGGCGCGGCGGAAGACGGCGGGCCCGCCGGTGGGCCGGGTGGCGGCCTCGGTGCCGAGGAAGACGCTGTCGAGGAGGTCGACGCTGGTGAAGTCGGCGAAGTCCTCGGTGGCGACGTCGGCGAGTTCCTGGGCGGTGCGGGTGACGTCGAGGGTGGTGCCGATCCGCAGGCCGGCGGCGTTGACCACGGCGAGCCGGCGGCGGGCCCGGTACTCGTCGGTGGTGTCGAGTCCGCCGACGGCGACGCCGCGGACGCCGCCGTCGGGGCCCTTGAGCGGGTAGAGGACGGTCGTCCAGGCATGCGCGCCGGCCTCGCCGGGGGTGCGGAAGAGGTGGTCGGCGCGGACGGTCTCGCCGCCGGCGAGCACCCGGTTCATCAGGGCGGCGAGCCGGGCGTGCGGCAGTCCGGACCAGCGGTCGGCGGTCTCCGCCATGAGCAGGCCGACGGGTTCGCCGCCCTCGCCCATCATCCGCAGCACCTCGTCGTTGGCGCCGACCAGGCGGGTCTCCCGGTCGTACACGCCGACGGCGATCGGCAGCTGGCTGAAAGCCCATTCGCGCAGTTCCCGGTGGCCGGTGGTGGCGGGTTCGGCGGCGGCATCCGGGTCGGGGGCGACGGCGGGTTCGGCGGTGACCGTCCAGGCGGTGCCGGTGGCGGTGTGCAGCGGGGTGGCACGCAGGTCGGCGGTGACGGGGCGGCCGTCCCGGTGGAGCAGGGCGAGCCGGCCGTGCCACTCGGTGCCGCGGGCGAGTGCGCGCAGCGCCGCGGCGGGCGGCGGGGCGGCGAGCAGGTCTCCGGCGGGGAGGCCGAGAGCCTGTTCGGGGCGGTGGCCGAGCAGGCGTCGGGCGCCGGGGCTCCAGGCGGTCAGCCGGCCGTCGGGGCCGACGACGGCCGCAGCGTTCCCCGGCGGGGAGCCGCGATCACTCTCCGCTGAGCCGCCTGTCTCGTCCATCGGTGCTCTTCTCGCCGTCGCCGGGGCCGCCGGCCTCGCCCGTGCGGGGCCGGGCCCGCGCGTGCACCCTCCAGCATGGCCCGCGGGCGGGGCGGGCTCAAACGGTGCCGGGTGCCCGGCGCGGCGGGGCGGCTACTCGTTGACGAGCACGGGCAGTGACAGGACGGCGGCGGCGGGGGTGCCGGTGAGGTGGTCCGCGCCGACGGTGAGGTCGATGCCCTCGCGGCCGGCGTGCGGGCCGTCGTGCCGGCCGGAGGCCTCCTCCTCTTCCTGGTAGTGGAAGGCGCCGGTGCCGACCAGGGTGCCCTTGGCGTCGTAGAAGGCGGCGCGGAGTTCGAGGGCGAGGACGTCGCTGACGTCGGAGGTGACGGTGAGGTGGCCGGTGACGGCCCTGCCGCCGTCCAGCCGCAGGCCGGTGAGGCGGACGCGGTCGGTGAACGGGCCGTCCTCGACGCGGACCTCGCCGGGGGCGGGCGGTGCGGCGAGGACGGCGGCGGGCGCGGCGGCCTGCTTGGGCGCGGGCAGCGCGACGGAGGGCACCGGGGCCGGCTGCGGGTCGTCCGCGGGGGCGGCGGAGCAACCGGCGAGCAGGCCGAGGGCGAGGGCGGCCAGGGCGGGGCGGGCGAGGGCGCCGAGGCGGGGGTGCATGGGGCTCCTGGGTGTCGGCGGGGCCGGGAGGATCGTGCCTCCCGGCCCCGGTTCCGGCGTGGGGCGGTGCGGCAGGTCAGTGCCGCGGGGCCTTCCGGAAGAGCGCGCTGTACATCTTCCCGTACAGCGAGGTGTTGTCCTGGCTGGCGGCGAAGCGGTCGCCGCCCGGGCCGTAGGCGAAGATCGGCACGTCGGCGCCGGTGTGGTTGCCGGACAGGTAGGTCAGCCAGAGGCTGGCGTCGGCGGTGCCGTCCTTGACGCCGGCCGGGTCGTCGGGGGTGCGGAAGGTCGCCGGGGCGAAGTTCTTCGGGTCGCCGGCGCCCGCGCCGTTGACGATGCCGCTGGAGCGGGCCGGGTCCTTGGCGCCGCTGGTGGGACGGCTGGGCAGGCTGTTGTTGGCGGGGTTGCCGGCGTCGGTGTTGGCCGGCGGGGCGGCCGCCTCGGCGTTGGTGTAGGAGCCCTTCTCGATGATGTTGAAGCCGGCGCACTCGTGGTCGGCGGTGACGATCACGAGGGTGTGGCCGTCCTTCTTGGCGAAGTCCACGGCGGCGGCGACCGCGTCGTCGAAGGCCTTGACCTCGCCGAGGGTCTGGGCGGCGTCGTTGGCGTGCGAGCGCTTGTCGATCTGGGCGCCCTCGACCTGCAGGAAGAAGCCCTTGTGGTTGTTCTTGCCGAGCAGCGAGACGGCCTTGTTCGTCATCTCGGCGAGGGTGGGCTCCTGGCGCTGCGGGGCGTCGGCGGGCAGCCCGGCCTTGGCCTGCTCGACCGTCAGGTTGCCGCGGTTGAACAGGCCGACGACCTTGCGGCCCTTGGCGGCGGCGAGGTCGGTCCTGGTCGCGACCTTCTGGGTGGCGGCGGTCTGCGCGGGCAGCGCCGGGTCGCCGAAGCTGCCGAGCACCTGGTAGCCCTGGGCCTGGAGGGCCTTCTGGTCGTCCGGCTCGAAGCGGGCGAGGCCGCCGCCGAGGACGACGTCGGCGGTGCCGTTGCGGGCGATCTGCTCGGCGATCGGGGTGATCAGGGTGTGGTCCGCCGGGGCGGACTCGTAGCTGCCGTCGGCCTTCTTCGGCAGGCAGGCCGCGTCGGAGTAGACCGGGCCCTGGCAGCCGCGCAGCAGGGCGTGGCTGAACTGGGCGGCCGGGGTGGCGTCGGTGATCTCCGCGGTGGAGACGTTGCCGGTGGCGAAGCCGGCCGCGTGGGCCTGCTCCATCAGGGTGGCGACCTTCTTCTCGTAGGCGTCCACGCCGATCGCCGCGTTGTAGGTCTTCACACCGGAGGACCAGGCGGTGGCGGAGCTGGCGGAGTCGGTGACCAGGGCCGGCCGGGTGCTGTCCTTCTCGACGGCGTGGGTCGCCACGGCGCCGGTGAAGGGCAGCTTCTCCATGTTCAGGCGGCCGGCGGCACCGTAGTAGCGCTCGCGGCCGGCGGTGACGTGCGTGCGGCCCATGCCGTCGCCGAGCAGGTAGATGACGTTGCGGATGTCCGCGCGGTGCTCGTTCCGCTCGGCCGGCTCGGAGTGGGCGGTGACCACTGCACCGCCGACCAGGCTGCCCGAGAGTGCCAGCACGGTGGCGGCCTTCAAGGCCTTGCGCTGCATCAGGGTGTCTCCTCGACACATCGGCGCGCCCGGCAGATCGGTGCCGCGGCGCGCACCCGGGAACGACCCCGGGCGGTGTGAAGATAGGAGCACGAAGTGAACCGCGTACGCAGTGGACATGACGTACGGTCGAACACCTGACGCGCGGTCAAGATCCTTCCGTTTCCGATACCGCCGGCGGGTGTCCCGTCCGTCCGGTGACACCCGCCCCGGCGGGCCGCCGGCCCCGCGGCTCGGTCGGTGAAAACACAGCACAGCACGGCCCCGAGTTCGGCGTTCTGCCGCTGCTAGATCTCTGCGGACAGGATCGCCTGCGAGCCGTGGAAGGTGCCGGGCCACTGGTGCAGTTCGACCGACACGCCCGCCTGCAGCAGGCGCAGCCCGTAGGCGAGGGCCTCGTCGCGGTTGGGTCGAACTCCGCGGTGGCAATGTAGGCGGACGGCAGTCCGGACAGGTCGGCGGCCCGCGCGTGCGCGGCGTACGGGGTCGCCGGCCGGGAGCCCAGGTAGTGCCGCCAGTGGCTGGAGCGCCCCGGCCCGCCCAACCCGCTCGACCAGGTGTTCCTCGAGCGGCTCGCCGTCGCCGTCACCGTTGCTGCGGCCGTCGAACGGTACGGCCCGGCCCGCACCACGATGGCCGATCCCGCCCTCGTCGAACTGACCGTCAGCCCGCACAGCGACGAGGCGGACCGGGCCCGGGCCCTGCGCCTGCTGGGCTTCGCCGCCGACCGGCCGGTGCACGCCCTCGCCGTCCGCTCGGAGCTCCCGCTCGACCGGATCGGCACCGCGCTCTGCCCGGCCCACCCGGTGAAGGCCGCGCCGCTCGCGGGTGTCGGCGTCGTCCTCGCCGCCGCCGTCGACCCGGCGCGGATCCCGGCGGGCGTCCGTGCGGGCATCGGCTGCGCGGGCAGCCCGGACGCCTCCTGGCGGCAGGCCCGCACCGCGCTGCGCTTCACCACCCCGCGCGAACCGGTCGTCCGCCACGCCGACCTGGGCGCGCTCGCCCTGCTGGCCGAGACGCCCGCGGACGCCCTGCGCGAAAACCCCGACGTGGCGGCCGTCGCCCGGGTCGCCGCCTGCCCGGACGACCTGGAGACCCTGGACGCCTACTGCGCCACCGGTTCGCTGCGCCGCGCGGCGGAGTTCCTGCACCTGCACCACGGCAGCGTCGCCCGCCGGGTCGAGCAGATCGGGCGGGCCCTGGGCATCGACCTCGGCGGGCCGGCCGGGCTGCTGCGGGCCCGGCTCGCCCTCACCGCCTGGCGGCTCGGCCAGGACTGACCGTCCGCCGCACCGCCGGTCCGCCCCGGGCGGCTCCGGGCACGGCCCGTCCCCATGCTGCCCTGACGGGGCCGCCGCCGCCCGTACTGCGCGGCCGTCCGGGAAGGGTCGTCACACGAACGGGCCGAGCCGGATGCGCCGGCCGGGGCGGCCACGAAGGGTGAGGGAGCAGCCCGGCGCTGCCGGAAGGAGAGTGCACATGAGCACGATGGACGTCCCGGCCGGCGAGGGCGGCCGGCAGGTCACCGGGGCGGCTCCCGCCGTACAGCAGGCGGTGTCGGCGCCGCGGATGACCTGGCTGACGCTGGCCCTGATGACGACCAGTTCGGTGGCGAGCCTGCGGGCCGCGCCCACCATGGCGGTGTACGGCCTCGCCTGCGTGTTCCTCTACATCGTCCCGGCGATCGTCTTCCTGCTGCCGACCGCGCTGGTCTCCGCGGAGCTCGCCTCCGGCTGGACGGGCGGGGTCTACAACTGGGTGGCCCAGGGGCTGTCGAAGCCGCTGGGCTTCCTCGCGGTCTGGTGCCAGTTCGCGATGACGATCTTCTACTACCCGAGCCTGCTGGCCTACGTGGCCTCGACCATCGCGTACGTGATCGATCCGGCGCTGGCCAACAGCGGCCTCTACACCGCCATCGTGATCATGGTGCTGTACTGGACCGGCGTCTGGGTGTCCTCCCGCGGGACGGGCGCGGTCGCCGGCCTCGCCTCCTGGGGCCTGGTGATCGGCACCCTCATCCCGGGCACGCTGCTGGTCGTGCTCGGCCTGGTCTTCCTCGGCCAGGGCAACCCCTCGGCCGCGCCGATGAACGCCAGTCACATCTTCCCGGCCTGGACGGGCCTGGCCAGCCTGGTGCTGATCGTCAACAACTTCCTCAGCTACTCGGGCATGGAGATGAACGCCGTCCACGTCTCCTCGCTGAAGGACCCGCCGAAGGAGTTCCCGAAGTCGATGTTCCTGGCGATGGGCCTGGTACTGCTGATCTTCATCCTGCCGGCGCTGGCGATCAGCTGGGTGGTGCCCGCCGACCAGCTCAGCCTGACGGCCGGCGTGATGCAGGCCTTCGACGCGTTCTTCCAGTACTTCGACATCGGCTGGCTCACCCCGGTGATCGCGGTCGGCCTGGTCGCCGCCTCGCTCGGCGGCATGCTGACCTGGCTGGCCGGCCCGTCCAAGGGCCTGCTGCTGATCTCCCGCCAGGAGGGCTACCTGCCGCCGTTCCTGCAGAAGCTCAATGCGCACGGCGTGCAGCAGAACATCCTGGTCACCCAGGGCGTGGTCACCACCGCCATCGCCCTGATGTACGCCTTCATCCCGAGCGTCTCCAGCGCGTACTGGATCTTCTCGGTGATCACCACCCAGGTGTACCTGATCATGTATCTGCTGATGTTCCTCGCGGCGATCCGGCTGCGCCGCAACCAGCCCGACCACCCGCGCGGCTACCGGGCCCCGGCGCTCGTCGTGCTCTGCGTGACCGGCTTCGCGGCCTCCGCCGCAGCCATGGTCATCGGCTTCGTGCCGTCCTCGCAGTTCAGCGGCGGCAGCGTCTGGTCGTACGTCCTGATCGTCGGCGGCGGCCTGCTGCTGCTCGGCCTGATCATCCCGCTCGCCTTCCTGAAGACCCGCAAGCCGAGCTGGCGCCAGCCGGAGGCCGCCGCCGCCGAAGGAGGTGCGGCATGAGCCCGACCCGGATGGCCTCCGAGCACCGCTGGATCTACATCGGCGCGATCGTGCTGCTGCTCGCCATGCTGGTGATCGGCCTGATCACCTACACCCAGCAGCACGCCACCAACGAGTCCTACCGCAAGGCGCAGCAGCTCTCCGACGAGCTGGTCGCGGCCGGCTACCGGGCCGTGCCGGACCAGGAGCAGATCGCGAAGACGCTGGGTACCGACGGCGGCGCGGTCTGCGAGGACCCGGCCGGCACGCTGAACAACGCGCTGTGGAAGGTCAACCTGGCGAACGGCGCGGCCGGGCCCGGCCAGCGCCCGATCGTCGCCAACGCCAGGTCCGTCGAGGCCGAGGCGATCGTCCTGAACGTGTACTGCCCGGACAAGCTGGAGGACTTCCGCGACAAGCTCGACGACCTCGACACCGCCAAGACCGTCAACACCTGACCCGGCCGGCCGTGCCGCCCACCCCGGCGGCGCGGCCCGCCCGCGCCCCGGGAGCCGCCATGTCCGACCCCGCCGACGACCTCGCCGGGCGGATCTCCGCCCTGATGCCCCGCGCCCTGGCCGACCTCGCCGAGCTGGTCGCGATCCCCTCGGTCGCCGACCCCCGCCAGTACCCGCCGGAGCACTGCCGGCGGGCCGCCGAGTGGGTCGCCGCCGCCTTCGCCGACGCGGGCCTGCACGACGTGCACCTCGCCGAGACGCCCGACGGCAGCCACGCCGTGATCGGCCACCGCCCGCCGCCGCCCGGCGCCCCGACCGTGCTGCTGTACTGCCACTACGACGTGCAGCCGCCGCTGGACGACGCCGCCTGGACCTCGCCGCCCTTCGAACTGACCGAGCGCGAGGGCCGGCTGTACGGGCGCGGCGCCGCCGACTGCAAGGGCAACGTCGTCATGCACCTCACCGCGCTGCGGGCGCTCGGCGAGGACCTCCCGGTCGGCATCAAGTTCGTCGCCGAGGGCTCCGAGGAGCAGGGCACCGGCGGCCTGGAGGCGTACGTGCGGCAGCACACCGACGAGCTGCACGCCGACGCCCTGCTGATCTGCGACACCGGCAACGCCGAGGTCGGGGTGCCCACCGCCACCACCAGCCTGCGCGGCCTCGCCAACGTGGTCGTCACCGTGCGGACGCTGGCCGGCGACCTGCACTCCGGCATGTTCGGCGGGCCCGCCCCGGACGCGCTCGCCGCGCTGATCCGCATCCTCGACTCGCTGCGTGACACCGCCGGCGGCACCCGGATCAAGGGCCTGGACGGCAACGGGACCTGGCCGGGCGTCGGCTACGACGAGCAGCAGTTCCGCCGCGACGCCGGGGTGCTGGAGGGCGTCGCGCTGACCGGCTCCGGCACGGTCGCCGACCGGCTGTGGGCCCGGCCCGCGGTCACCGTCCTCGGCATCGACTGCCCGCCGGTGGTCGGCTCGGCCGCCGCGGTGCCCGCCAC
>NZ_JBEYFP010000169.1:0-10711 GCF_040634455.1 Kitasatospora sp. NPDC007106 | reverse complement strand
CGGTCGACCGGCAGCCCGGACGGGTCGTCGGCGCGGCCGAGCGGGACGGCGGTGAAGGGCAGGCCGGCCGCCGCGCAGAGCCCGGCGAAACCGCCCCACTCCGGCGCCGCCGCGACGGCGGTGCGGCCGCGGACGAGCGGTGCGGCGGCGTCCAGCAGCAGCCGCATCGCGGTGCGCGGACCGCAGGGCAGACAGAGCACCCACGCCGGGTCGACGACCGCGCCGTGCCGTCGGCGGTACCACTCGGCGACCAGGCGCGGGCCGTCCGGATCGGCCACGGTGTAGCCGAACGCCGGGTGGCGGGCCCGCTCCGCGAGGGCGGCGCCGATCGCGGCGGGGCCGGGGAGGTCCATGTCGGCGAGGCCGAGGGCGATCCGGCCCCGGCCGGCCCGGGCCCACTTGCTGCTGCCCGTCCCGCTGCGGTCGAAGGACTCCGTCACCGCCGCTCCTTCCGTCCGGTCGGCGGGCAGCGACCCGCCGTCTCCACGCTACGGGTGCGCCGGGCGACCGCGCAGCATGCCCAAAAGGGGAGCGCTCCCACGGGAGTTCAGGTTTCGCATCGTCAACTCCGTCCGATGCCTTGACGGGACATGGCCTTCGTGGCTTGATATCCCATGAGCTCAGGGCCTGGCCCTGAAGCGCGGGTTGAGAATTCCCGCTGCTCCGACGACTCGTCGACCGAGCTCCGACTGTTCCATCGACGTATCGTCGATCCCCAGCAAGTGGGAGCGCTCCCACCCGCGACTCCCTCCGATGCACGTCAGGGTCCCTCCCCCACCCGAAAGGACTCCGTAAGTGCCTTCCCCCATCATGCGGCGTCTGCGCACGTCGGCAGCGGCCGCGGCGCTGGGCGTCGCAGCCGTGCTGCCGCTCGCGACGGCCGTCCAGCCCGCAGCCGCAGCCGAGGCCAAGCTCGACAACCCGTATGCCGGCGCCAAGGTCTATGTGAACCCGGACTGGTCCGCCAAGGCCGCCGCCGAGCCCGGCGGTTCCGCGGTCGCCAACCAGCCGACCTTCGTCTGGATGGACCGGATCGCCGCGATCAGCGGCTCCTCCTCCGCCAAGGGCCTGCGCGCCCATCTGGACACCGCCCTCGCCCAGGGCGCCAACCTGGTGCAGATCGTCATCTACGACCTGCCCGGCCGCGACTGCTCCGCCCTCGCCTCCAACGGCGAGCTCGGCGCCACCGAGATCGGCCGCTACAAGACCGAGTACATCGACCCGATCGCCGCGATCATGTCGGACTCCAAGTACGCGGGCCTGCGGATCGTCAACGTCATCGAGCCCGACTCGCTGCCGAACCTGGTCACCAACGCCGGCGGCACCGCCGGTTCGACCGACGCCTGCGCCACCATGAAGGCGAACGGCAACTACGAGGCCGGCGTCGGTTACGCCCTGCACACCCTGGGCGCCATCCCGAACGTCTACAACTACATCGACGCCGCGCACCACGGCTGGCTCGGCTGGGACTCCAACATGGGCCCCGCCGCCACCGAGTTCAAGAAGGCCGCCACCACCGGCGGCGCCACCGTCAACGACGTGGCCGGCTTCATTGTCAACACCGCCAACTACAGCGCGCTGACCGAGCCGTACTTCAAGGTCACCGACTCGGTGAACGGCACCACCGTGCGCCAGTCCAAGTGGGTCGACTGGAACTACTACGTCGACGAGCTGTCCTTCGCCCAGGCGCTGCGCACCAAGCTGATCGGCGAGGGCTTCAACAGCAGCATCGGCATGCTGATCGACACCTCCCGCAACGGCTGGGGCGGCACCGCCCGTCCGGCCGGCTCCGGCCCGCTGACCTCCGTCGACGACTACGTCAACGGCAGCCGCGTCGACCGCCGCATCCACGCCGGCAACTGGTGCAACCAGAGCGGTGCCGGCCTCGGCGAGCGCCCGACCACCGCGCCCGCCACGGGCATCGACGCCTACGTGTGGGCCAAGCCCCCGGGTGAGTCCGACGGCGCGAGCCAGGTGATCCCGAACGACGAGGGCAAGGGCTTCGACCGGATGTGCGACCCGACCTACACGGGCAACGGTCGCAACGGCAACAGCATGACGGGCGCGCTGGCGAACTCGCCGCTCGCCGGTGCCTGGTTCTCCGCGCAGTTCCAGCAGCTGCTGGCCAACGCCTACCCGCCGGTCGGCGGCACCACCACCGACACCCAGGCGCCGACCGCCCCGACCGGTCTGACCTCGTCGGCGAAGACCTCCAGCAGCGTCTCGCTGTCCTGGACGGCCTCCACCGACAACGTGGGCGTCACCGGCTACGACGTGTACCGGGGCAGCACGCTGGTCGGCTCGTCCGCGACCACCTCGTTCACCGACACCGGTCTGACCGCCTCCACGGCGTACAGCTACACGGTCAAGGCGAAGGACGCGGCCGGCAACGTCTCGGCGGCCTCCACGGCGCTCTCCGTCACCACCTCGGCCGGCGGCACCACCGACACCCAGGCGCCGACCGCCCCGACCGGTCTGACCTCGTCGGCGAAGACCTCCAGCAGCGTCTCGCTGTCCTGGACGGCCTCCACCGACAACGTCGGTGTCACCGGCTACGACGTGTACCGGGGCAGCACGCTGGTCGGCTCGTCCGCGACCACCTCGTTCACCGACACCGGTCTGACCGCCTCCACGGCGTACAGCTACACGGTCAAGGCGAAGGACGCGGCCGGCAACGTCTCGGCGGCCTCCACGGCGCTCTCCGTCACCACCTCCGGCACCAGCAACGGTTCCGGCTGCACCGCCACCTACAAGGTGAGCAGCGACTGGGGCGCCGGCTTCAACGCCGACGTCACCGTCACCAACAACGGCACCACGGCGATCAACGGCTGGAAGGTCACCTGGACCTACGGCGGCCAGCAGAAGATCTCCAACCTCTGGAACGGCAGCTACACCCAGACCGGCCAGGCGGTGACCGTCACCAACGCGGCGTACAACGGCGCGATCGGGGCAGGCGGCTCGGCGAGCTTCGGCTTCGGGGCCACCAACTCGGGCGGCAGCAACGCCGTCCCGACGCTGACCTGCACGGCGCTGTGACCCGCACCGCGACCTGATCGCGGACCCCGGGCGGCCGATCCCACGGCGGTGGGATCGGCCGCCCTCCCGCATGCGGGGGCAACCCCTCAGGGCAACGGAAACCCCTCAGGGGCGCGTGGGGGCACCCGACGGGTCACCCCTGCTCAGGATGCCTGGCAGCGAGTTCGAAGGCGGAGTTGACCAGGGCCACGTGGCTGAACGCCTGTGGCATGTTGCCGAGTTGGCGTCCGGAGTGCGGGTCCCACTCCTCGGCCAGCAGTCCGACGTCGTTGCCGAGCGAGACCAGTCGGACGAACAGGTCGCGGGCCTCGCCGGTCCGCCCGATCGCGCCGAGGGCGTCCGCGAGCCAGAACGAGCAGGCCAGGAAGGCGCCTTCGTTGCCGGGGAGGCCGTCCGCGGGGGAGCCCACCGAGTAGCGCCGGATCAGCCCGCCGTGGTCCAGCCCGGTGCGGACGGCGTCCACCGTGCGCACCACCCGCGGGTCGTCCGGCGGCAGGAAGCCGCTCTTCACGACGAAGAGCGTGGCGGCGTCCAGGTCCTGTCCGCCGTAGTCCTGGACGAACAGGCCGCGGCGGCGGTCCACGCCGTTCTCGCAGACGTCCGCGTGCACCGCGTCCCGCATCTCCCGCCAGCGGTCCACCGGGGCGGGCAGGCCGGTGAGTTCGGCCATCTTGAGGGCGCGGTCGGCGGCGACCCAGGCCATCACCTTGGAGTGCACGAAGTGCCGCCGGGCGCCGCGTACCTCCCACAGGCCCTCGTCGGGTTCCGTCCAGTGCTTCTCCAGGTAGGCCATGAGCGTCCGCAGCAGGCTCCAGACCTGGCGTTCCATCGGGATCCCGGCCTGCAGGGCGAGGTGCATGGTGTCCACCACCTCGCCGTAGACGTCGAGTTGGAGCTGGCGGACGGCGACGTTGCCGAACCGCACCGGCGTCGAGCCGTCGTAGCCGGGCAGCCAGTCGGCCTCGATCTCGGGCAGTCCGCGTTCGCCCGCGACGCCGTAGACGGCCTGCAGGTCGCCGGGGTCGCCGGCGATCGCCCGCAGCAGCCACTTGCGCCAGGCGGCCGCCTCCTCGCGGAAGCCGCCGCGCAGCAGCGCGGAGAGGGTGAGGCTGGAGTCGCGCAGCCAGCAGAAGCGGTAGTCCCAGTTGCGTTCGCCGCCGAGCACCTCGGGCAGTGAGGCGGTGGGGGCGGCGACGATCCCGCCGGTGGGCTCGTAGGCGAGTGCCTTGAGGGTGATCAGCGAGCGCAGCACGGCGCGGTGCCACTCGCCGTCGTAGTGGCAGTCGGACGCCCAGCGCTCCCAGCCGTCGAGGGTGCTGGCCAGGGCCTGCACGGAGTCGGCCCGGGGCGGGGCGTGCAGGTGGGAGGGCTGCCAGGTGAGCACGAAGGGCACCTGGTCGCCCGCGGAGACGGTGAAGTCGGAGGCGGTCGTGCCGTCCTCGCCGTAGGTGTGCACCCCGGTCGGCACCCGCAGCCAGGCGGAGTCCGGGCCGGCGACGGCGACCCGGTGGTGCTCGGTGCGGCGGACCCAGGGGTGGACCCGGCCGTAGTTGAACCGCAGCCGCAGCTCGCCGCGCATCGGGACGGTGCCGGAGACGCCCTCGACGATCCGCACCAGTTGGGGGGCGCGGTCGCGCTGCGGCATGAAGTCGATGATCCGGACGGTGCCGTCGGGGGTGGCCCAGAGGGACTCCAGGACGAGGCTGTCGCCGAGGTAGCGCCGCCGGGTGCACTCGCCGCCGGTGGCGGGTGCGATCCGCCACGCGCCGTGCCGGCGGTCGCCGAGCAGTCCGGCGAAGCAGCTGGGGGAGTCGAAGCGAGGCAGGCAGAGCCAGTCGACCGAACCGTCCTTGCCCACCAGGGCGGCGGTCTGGAGGTCACCGATGAGGGCGTAGTCCTCGATGCGTCCGGCCATCATGACCATTCTCCGCCGAAGGCGTCAGGAACCGCGCGGCGTAAGGAATCCGGGGCCGGCAGGGGTGGAGCCGGGAACTTCCGTTCCGCTTGCAAGGAAGATCAGATCATAGGAAAATCATGTCGAGTTGTTGGCTTTTTCCTGAACCGGAGGGGGTGCCGTCATGCGGCAACCGAACTGGGTGCCCGCCGGAACAGACCTCGAGAAGCCCAACGCGGCCCGCATGTACGACTACTACCTCGGCGGCTCGCACAACTTCGAGGCAGACCGGCAGATGGCCCGCAAGGCGGTGGAGCTCTGGCCGGAGCTCCCGCGGATCATGCGGGCCAACCGGGCGTTCCTGCGGCGGGCCGTCCAGTACCTCGCCGAGTCCGGCATCACCCGGTTCCTGGACATCGGCTCCGGGATCCCCACCTTCGGCCCGGTCCACGAGGCCGCCCGCCGGACGGCCCCCGACGCCCGTGTGGTGTACGTCGACAACGACCCGGTCGCCGTGGCGCACAGCCGCCTGCTGCTGGAGGACGACCCGCTCAGCAGCGTCGTCCAGGCCGACCTGCGCCACGTCGACGACCTGCTCGCCCGTCCCGAGGTGAGCGGCCTGCTCGCGGCGGGCGAGCCGGTCGCGGTGCTGCTCGTCGCGGTGCTGCACTTCGTGCCGGAGTCCGACGACCCGCACAAACTGGTCGCCGCGCTGCGCGACGCGCTGCCGCCCGGCAGCGCCCTGGTGCTCTCGCACGCCTCGCTGGAGGGCCGCCCCGACCAGGCCGGCTCCCACCAGGACCTGTACCGGAAGACCCCGACCCCGCTCACCATGCGCGGTCGGGAGGCCATCGAGGCCTTCTTCGACGGCTTCGAGCTGGTCGAGCCCGGGGTGGTCTACCTCCCCGAATGGCGTCCGGACGATCCGCAGGAGGTCGGCCCGCATCCGGAGCGGATGACGGGCGTGGCCGGCGTCGGACGACTCCCGTGAGCGGCGGGCTGCCGGTGGGGGCCGGCAGCACGGAGGGCCTGCGCAAGGAGTGGGCCCGGCTGCTCGGCGGCAACCACGGCGGAGCGGTCCACCCGCGGGTCGTCGACAGCCTGGTCGACCGCACCGCCGAGCTGCTCGACCGGGCCCGCCGTGCCCGGCCCTTCGACCCCGTGCCCGCCCGGCAGGCCGGCGCGCTGCTGGTCGACGCGCACTTCACCGATCCGGAGGTGCTGGCCCGGGCGGTCGAGATCCTGCACCGGCAGCCCGCCGCCGACGGCGTCGGCCCGATGCTCTCCGGCGCCTTCGCGGCCGGCTGGGCCGCGGCCCTGCGCGAGCGGACGCTGCGCGAGCAGGAGGCGATCCGGCTGGCCGCGGACACCGCCCGGCACGGCGTGGAGCGCGCCCTGCGCGAGTCCGAGGCCCGCTTCCGGGCGCTGTTCGAGAGCGCGGCGATCGGCATCGGCATCGGGGACGTCGAGGGCAACATCCTGGCCGTGAACAAGGCCATCGGGGAGATCTTCGGGGTCGGCACGGAGGACATGGCGGGCCGCCGGGTCGGCGACCTCGTCCACCCCGAGGACACCCCGGGCGTGTGGGAGGCGTACGGCGACCTCATCAGCGGCAAGCGCGAGTACTTCCAGGTCGACAAGCCGTACTACCGGCGCGACGGCGAGGTGGTCTGGACGCACCTGACCGTCTCGCTGATCCGCGACGCGGACGGCGTGCCCAAGTACCAGGTCGCCATGCTGGAGGACATCACCGACCGTTACCGCCTGCAGGAGCGGCTGCGCCACCAGGCGACCCACGACCCGCTCACCGGCCTGCCCAACCGGGCCGCCTTCTTCGAGCGGCTGGAGCGGCTCTTCGAGGAGCCGGAGCCGGGCGCCCGGTTCGGTCTGTGCTACGTCGACCTCGACGGCTTCAAGGTGGTCAACGACAGCCTCGGCCACGACATGGGCGACCAGCTGCTGACGGCGGTCGCCAGCCGGCTGGACGCCGCGCTCACCCCGCTCGGCCACATGGTGGCCCGGCTCGGCGGCGACGAGTTCGTGGTGCTGCTGGAGAACTGCCGGGGCGAGCAGGAGGCGGTGGCCGCGGCCAAGACGGTGCTCGCCGCGCTGGCCAAGCCGGTGATCGTCGGCGACCACAAGCTCGCCGTCGGCGCCAGCGTCGGCGTCCTCGAACGCCGGGTCGCCACCACCACCCCCGGCGCCGCCGTGCGGGCCGCGGACCTGACGCTCTATCGGGCCAAGGAGGCCGGCCGCGGCCGCTGGACGCTCTTCGACCCCAAGGAGAACGCCCGCGCGGTCAGCCGGTACGCGGTGTCCGTGCGGATGCCGTCCGCGCTGGACCGCGGAGAGTTCTTCATCGACTACCAGCCACTGGTCAACCTCGCCGACGGGTCGCTCGCCGCGGTGGAGGCGCTGGTGCGGTGGCGTCACCCGCAGCTCGGCGTGCTCGGGCCCGAGGAGTTCGTCGGCACCGCCGAGGAGACCGGTCTGATCATGCCGCTCGGGCGGTGGGTGCTGGAGCAGGCCTGCGGCCAGGCGGCCGACTGGGTGCGCCGGTTCGGCGACCGGGCGCCGCAGTTGAACGTCAACCTGGCGGTCCGTCAGGCCCGCAACGCCGGGCTGGTCGCCGACCTCGACCGTATCCTGCGCGCGAGCGGTCTGCAGCCCGGCAAGCTGCAGCTGGAGATCACCGAGTCCACCGTGGTCGGCCCCGAGGACGAGGCGCTCAAGTCGCTGCACGGCCTGGTCGACCTCGGCGTCTCGCTGGCCGTGGACGACTTCGGCACCGGCTGGTCGAACCTCGCCTACCTGCGCGACCTGCCGGTCTCCGGGCTGAAGATCGCCGGCTCCTTCGTCGGAGACCTGCACGACCCGGCCAAGGACACCCACCTCGGCTGGCGGATCGTCAGCGGACTCGTCTCGCTCGCGCACACCCTCGGGCTGACCGTCACCGCCGAGGGCGTGGAGAACCGCGCCGACGCCGAGCGGTTGCGGCTGATGGGCTGCGACTGGGCGCAGGGGTGGCACTTCGGCCGTCCCGTCCGCCCCGGCGAGATCGCCCGCCGGATCGCCGAGGCCAACCTGTCGGAGACGGTCGACCTCGCCGAGTGAGGGGCCGTCGACCGCCCGTCGAAAAATCGGGCAATTCAGATAAACCGCCCCAAAGTCCTTGACTCGGCGTGACCGCCGTGAGGATGATGGCTCCAACCGGTACCGCTACGGCGGGACGCCAGGTACCGGCCGTCACCGTCGGCGCCGCGTGCGCCCGAGACGACCGACGCATTCCGAGGGCAGGGCCCGGGGGGCTCACCGAGGCCGCGGGGGACGCAGCCCGAGCGTCGTTGATCCGTCTCCACCCCGTTTCCGCGGGCACCCCTGTGCCCTGCCGCCTCCCGAGAGGCCGCTCGCGATGAGCACCACTGCGTCTTCCGACCCGCACCAGCCGTACCCGATGCACAACGGCCGGCCCATGCGCCGAGCCACCGACAGGGCGGAGGGCGCACCGCAGCCCATGCGCCGGGCCGGGGACCTCGCCCCCCGGCACACCGTCAGCCTGGTCGTGCCGGCCCACAACGAGGCCCGCAACATCCCCTGGGTGTTCGAGCAGATCCCCCGCTGCGTGGACGAGGTCATCCTGGTCGACGGCTCCTCCAGCGACGCCACCCTCGCCATGGCGCGGCACTGCCTGCCGACCGTGCGCAACGTCCAGCAGACGGGCCCGGGCAAGGGGAACGCCCTGCGCACCGGATTCGCCGCCGCCACCGGCGAGTACATCGTCATGATGGACGCCGACGGCTCGATGTGGCCCGGCGAGATCCCGCACTACCTGCACTTCCTCGACAACGGGTACGACTTCGTCAAGGGCTCGCGCTGCATCGCCGGCGGCGGATCGCTCGACCTCACCCGCATCCGCGCCCTCGGCAACCGCGCCCTGATCGCCGTGGTCAACCGGCTGTACCACACGGTGCTGACCGACCTCTGCTACGGCTACTGCGCGTTCAACCGCAGCTTCCTCGACGAACTCCGGCTGCGCTCGTCCGGCTTCGAGATCGAGGCCGAGATGATCGCGCACGCCCTCCGCTCGGGTCTCCGCATCGCCGAGGTCCCGAGCCTCGAACTTCCCCGCCGCAGCGGTCGCTCGCACCTCCACGCCGTCTCCGACGGCCGACGGGTGCTGCGGACGCTGATCGCCGAGCGTCCCGGAGCCAGGTCCGCGGCGCCCGTTGCCGTGGGGGAGCGATGATGAATGGCTACGACCGGCGCACCCCGGCAGCCTGCCCGCGCCCAGCCGCGCGAGAATCGCTCTACACCCCCGTCCGGGTGGTCGAGCTGGACCTGGACGAGCCCGGGCGGCTGCATTCGCCCGGCGGTCTCGGCCCCGTCGACCCGGAGGGCCGCGTGTTGGCGTTGGTGCGGCTGCACGGACACCCGCTGGGGTTGGTCGAGGCCACAGGCACGGCAGGCGATCCCGCCACGCTGCGCCGGGCGCTGGTCGAAGCCGCTCACCGGGAACTTCGCGTTCCCTCCCTGTCCACCGCGACACCCGCGGCGCGTCCCCGCCGGACCGGGCCGCCGCGGGTGCCCGCGGACTCGCCGACCGTCACCGTGGTGGTCTGCACCCGCAACCGGCCCCAGTCGCTCCGCAGCTGCCTCGACTCGCTGCTGCGCACCGACTACCCGTACGTCGAGGTGGTCGTGGTCGACAACGCGCCGGTCGGGACCGCCACCCGCGACCTGATCGAGGCGCTCTACTCCGACCAGGTCCGGTACGTCTGCGAACCGCTCCCCGGCCTCGCCCGGGCCAGGAACGCCGGGCTCGCCGCCGCCCGCGGCGACGTCTGCGCCTTCGCCGACGACGACCTCGTGATCGACCGGGGCTGGGTCGCCGCGCTCGCCGAACCCTTCCGGGCCGACGACCGGATCGGCTGTGTCACCGGCCTGGTGCTGCCCGCCGAACTCGACACCGCCGCCCAGGCCGTCCTGGAGCGCTACGGCGGGTACTCCCGCGGCTTCGCCGCCCGCAGCTGGTCGCTGCGCGAGAAGGACGCCGACCCGCTGCAGCGGTTCTCCGTCGGCCGGTTCGGCTCCGGCGCCAACATGGCCTTCCGCACCGACCTGCTGCGCGCCGTCGGCGGCTTCGACCCGGCCACCGGCGCCGGCACCCCCGCCCGCGGCGGCGAGGAACTGTACGCCTTCTTCTCCGTCTACAACGGCGGACACGACATCGCGTACCAGCCGGAGGCCATCGTCTGGCACCGCCACCCGCGCACCGACGAGGCGCTGGCCCGGCAGATCTTCAACTTCGGCGTCGGCTTCGGGGCTTACCTGACCGCCGCCGTCGCCCACCGGCCCGACGTGCTCGCCGACCTGATCCGCCGCCTGCCGCAGGGCCTGTGGCGCTGGCAGGCCGTCCACCGCCGGCGCGCCGCCGAGGGCTGCGGGCCCGAGCCGGTGGCGGGCCTCGGCCGCCGGGAGTTCCGGGGCCTGCTGTACGGCCCGTTCTCCTACCTCTACACCGTCTGGCACCAGCGCGGCGCCCGAACCGGAGAGTGATCACCATGACCGCCGCCACCGCGCTGCCCGACCCGCCGGCCGCGATCGTCGACCTCGACCTCGCCCACCCCCAGGAACTGCGGGTCCCCGGCGGTGCCGCCGCCCCGCCGCCGACCGGCGGCCCCGTCCTCGCCCTGGTCAGACGGCACGGCCGCCCGCTCGGCCTGGTGACCACCACCGCGTCCCGGGGCGACACCTCCGGGCTGCGGGCCGCGCTGCTCGCCG
>NZ_JBEYFP010000168.1:0-10733 GCF_040634455.1 Kitasatospora sp. NPDC007106 | reverse complement strand
GGTCACTGCCGGGCGGTGGGGGCTCTATTCGGGAGCCTCCTGCCACAGGTCGAGCAGGGTCGGCGCGAAGTACTTCTGCTCCCAGAACCCGGCCTCGGCGGCGGCCGGATCGATGGCGCGGATCCAGCTGAGGACGTCTTCCTCCAGGTTGAGGGAGTCGTCCACACCGAGCAGGACGGGTACCAGCAGCACGGCCCGGTGCAGCATCACGACCCGGAGGAACTGCGGCAGTCCGCTGGCCATCAGGACGAGGTCGCGGTTCCAGTCCTCACCGAACACTTCGCCGGTGCGGCCGTCGAGCAGGATCGGCGAACCGAAGAACCGGCCGAGCCCGATCAGCAGTCCGGGGCGACCGTCCGCCGGAACCAGTCCACCTGGCGCGAGTGCGGGGGTCAGCAGTCCCGGATGATCCGCCACCGGCCAGCCCACCGTGCTTAGGAACTCCCTGGTGGCAAGGTGTTCGACCGCGGTCGGAAGCCGCTCGGGCGTCACCGGGTGGCATGCTCCGCGGCCGAACGCCCGGTCCTGCTCCAGTTCCTCCCGGGTGAGCGGCCCCGCGAAGGACACCTCCGGCCGGGGCCACTGCGCGCGGCCGCTGAGTGGACGGCCGTACCCTCCGCGCGGGAGCCTCGGCAGCCGGGCCATCAGGTCCTCGTGCACGACCGCGCCGAACAGCCCGCACCGTCCCATGAACACCCACAGCGTGCCGTCCGCCGGGTCCGAGGGCGTGCACTGCACGGCGTGCTCCACCGACTCCCCCACCCATGGCAGCTCGGCGACCGCCTCGTACTGGAGGCCGAGACCGGCGGAGCTCCACGCCCCGTCCGTGTGCAGGGCCGTGCGACCCGAAAGGTCCTTCTCCCGGGGGAGGACGTTCTCGTGCACCTCGGTGTCCACCCCGCCGAGCTTCTCGCCGGTGCGGATGTCCCACAGCTGCTCGAACACCGTGCCCCAGTCCTCCTGGGACTCACGCCGGGTGGCGACGGCCGGCCCGTCCGGACCGTTCACGAGGCAGAGTTCGTCCTGCGCGAGTTCCTCCGGCTGCCGGGACGCGTACCCGCTCGGCCACTGCCACCGGGACCACACCGTCCGCCACGGCAGCCGCACCCGGGTCGCCACCGCCTGCGCAGCCTCGCTCAACCTCCGCCCCACCAAAGCATGGTGGACCCAGGACAGCCACTCCTCGTGGCTCGCGGGCGCGGCCAGCCCCTCCAGCAGCAGGCAGTGCAGATCACCCGCGACCGTGCCCAGCGGCACACCCTCCGGGTACGCCAGCGACAGCCCCAGAGCAAGGCCGTACCACCCCGACTCCACCAGGAAATCCGGATCGGAGAGCCACTCCCCCAACTCCCCCGCCAACGCCGCATGCACCGGCCGTGCCGCATGCAGGTACCCGGCCGCAGCCGGCTCCTCCCGGAGCCCCAGCACGGCCCGGTGCACGGCACGCTGCTGGTCCGCCGACAGCGGGAAGCTGCGTCGTACCTCCCGGTGCACGTGGACGTCGGCGAAGCCGATGCCTCCGCCGTCCCGTACGAGCAACGGGTGCCGCTCCGCAGCCTCCTGGAGCTCCTCCTCGGCAACCGGCCCCGCCAGAGCCGCCACGACAGCCCGCCAGACGACGAGCGGCGAACGCCGCAGCTCCAGCGCACCCGAGGCCGCCAACAGCACCTGGTCGAGAGGACCTTGCGCGGTCACGCCTCCGGCCACCGGCCCGGGCCGGACGTCCGGGGCAACCTCGACGCCCACCCCCAGCACCGCCTTGGCCCGGCCCCGCGCCCACTGCCCGATCCGGCCGGGTTCGGCCGAACTGATCAACGGCCCTGCCGACCCGACGCCCTCCAGCCGCACACTCCAAGCCCCGCTCTCCCGCACCGCCCGCAGCGCCCGGGCCTGCACCTCATCCACGTGCAGCCCGCCGCAGTCCACGGTCACCGGCATGTCCACGGTGTTCTCCCCCCGTCCTTCCCCGGTCACCGGCTCACTCTGTCACGTGCCCACGACCCTGCCGGACGGGTCGTCAGTCCGGAGGCACCGGCACTTCGCCGGAGTCGAGGAAGAGGTAGTCGTACACCTTCCGGAGGTATGCGTAGAGTTCGTCGTCCGACTCGAAATCGACGAACGTCAGGTCGCAGTACTCGCCGTGCGACAACGGCCGCTTCTCCAGGACGTAGTCGAACATCCGGCGGAGATCGTCGGCCCAGTCCGCCCGCTTCACGTTGGCCAGAACGACGGGCATGTAGGCGTGGGCCGTCTCCACGTGAAGGTACTGCCGGATGAATCCGGTCGGGACCATCCTCACATCCATGACGGGTGCTCTCCTTCCGGGTCGGTCAGCAGGACGGCGTGCCGGCCTGCGACCGACCACCCGGAACGGCCCCGCATCGCTCTCGTGCCCGGCATCAGTCGGGCGGAAGCGGAACTTCGTCCGCGCCGAGGAAGAGGTACCGGTAGACCTTGCCGAGGTAGGCGTACAACTCGGCCTCGCTCTCGAAGTCGACCCAGGTCGTCTCGCAGTACTGCCCGACCGAGAGCTCCTTCGCCTCCAGGACCCGGGAGAACTCCCGCTTGATCGACTCCCCCCACTCCGGGGCGGAGGACGACAGTGTCGACCGAACCCGCGGGAGGTGGTGGAACGCCACCTCCACGTTCAGGTAGGTCTGGAGGAAGCCTGCGAGATCTCCCTTCTCCCCCGTCACGGCTCCGGTCACCGCCCGATCCGGCTCAGCTGCCGGGGATCTGCACGCGCAGCGCGCTCAGCCCCGTGCTGTCCGCCACCAGGACGATGCCGTCCGGCGTGACATCGGCCCCGGCGAGTGGAGCGGTCGCGGCGAAGACGGCCAGCTGCCCGCCCTCCGCCTGCCAGATGCGGAGGTAGTCGCCACCGACGCTCAGTCGCAGGGCGCCGGTCTCCCGGTCCTCGTCCGACGGCCGGACGAGCTGTTCCGGGTCGCCGTCCAGCGGCTCGCCGGTCTGCGCGTGATGGGCGACCAGCGGCTGTTCGCCTCCGGGCAGGTTGGCCACCACGGCCGGGGTGCCGTCCGGGCCCGCTGCGGCGGTGATCCCGGCGATCCCCGCCAGCGGCCTGTGCCAGAGCGTGCGCCAGGGCAGGTCGACACCGAACTCGGAGACGGACAGGCCGTCCTGTCGGCAGCCGTGCTCCAGCAGGCCCGCGATGGTGCGGGCATCGGCCTGGGTGCGGGTGAACAACGGGGCGAGGCGCAGCCAGGTCCGTCCGACGGCCGGCAGCTCTGCACCGGTACCGGTGAGGTGTTCGGCAGCGGCGCGGAGCACGACCTGGTCGGCGTGGACGAGGAATGCCGGGTCCGCCATCAGCTCCGGCAGGATGCCGCCCTCCAGCGCGTGCCGGACCAAGCCGGAACGGGTGTAGGCCGGCGCCTCGGACCACCGCCCGGGCCCCTCGGGGAGCCGGGCCAGCAGGGCGCTGGCCATCCTGCGGCTGCTCTCGCGAACGGTCGTGCCGAACCGCTCCCGCAGTTCGTCGGCCAGGGCCGGGTGCCGCAGCCGGACGGCGGGCTCCGAGCCGTCCGCATCGTCGTCTCCGTCGAGCAGGTCGAAGAAGGGGAGCAGGAGTGCCTGACCGTCGGCGAACGCCGAGGACAGGTCCTTGCCGGCCACCGCCGAGGCCAGCGGCTCCCACAGCGAGAACGGAAGGGAGGCTCCGGCGCCGGCGAGCGCCAGCGGGGCAAGCAGCCGGCGGAGCGTGAGCTCGTCGGTGCCGCAACGCTCGGCGTGCAGGTCGAGCGCGTCCCCCACCGTGGTGGGGAAGCCCACTGCCGGGCCGTCGGGCACGGCCAGCAGCGACCAGGCTGCCAGTTCCACGACCAGCGGCCCGCCCGCGTTCCGGGCGATCGCTTCGGCCGAATCCGGCAGGTCGACCATGGCGGCAGCCTGGAGCCGCAGTGCATCCGCGTCCGCCCAGGGCTCCTCGTCGAGGTCGATCACCAGGAGGTCCTCGGCGGGCAACCGCTCCGCCAGCCACTCGGCCTGCGCCCGGGGCACGTCGGTGAGCAGCCGGATCCCGGGCGCGAGCGCCAAGGGCAGCAGGACCTCCTGCGCGGCGCGGGCCGGACCGTCCAGCTCGCGGAGGACACCGGACCGGTCCACGTCGGCCACGACGACAGGGACGGGCCGCTCCTGCTCCTCGGCGAGCAGCGCGTACACGTCCTCGGTCCGATCCACGCCCAGCCCGAGCTCGTCGGCGATCAGCCACAGCAGCTGGGCCGGTGTCAGCCCGTCTGCCGCGATGACCGGCGGCGCCGGCAGGTCTGCCGGCGGCACGGTGTCCGGCTGGAGCGCATCGGTGTCGAGGAGCTTGCGGTACTCCGGGTCGCACAGCATCAGGAAGCCGGTCAGCAGCCGTGACCTGCCGCTCCCCGCGCTCCCAGTGATCAGCACCGTGGCCGGGGACGCCCCGTCGGCGAGCCACACCGCCAAGGCCCGGAGCGCGGGTGCCCTCCCGCCCAGGTGCGGGTGCGGCTGGTGGACTGGATGGGAGGTCACGGTCGGGGCTCCAGGGCTGCGTCGGTGCGAGGAGGTGGCTGCGGGTGGCGGTGGCGGTGGGGGCGCTATTCGGGAGCCTCCTGCCACAGGTCGAGCAGGGTCGGCGCGAAGTACTTCTGCTCCCAGAACCCGGCCTCGGCGGCGGCCGGATCGATCGTCCGGATCCAGCTGAGGACGTCTTCCTCCAGGTTGAGGGAGTCGTCCACACCGAGCAGGACGGGCACCTGCAGCACGGCACGGTGCAGCATCACGATCCGGAGGAACTGCGGCAACCCACTGGCGATCAGGACGAGTTCGCGGTTCCAGTCCTCGCCGAACACTTCGCCGGTACGGCCATCGAGCAGGATCGGCGAGCCGAAGAACCGGCCGAGCCCGGCCAGCAGCCCGGGGCGACCGTCCGCCGGAACCAGTCCACCAGGCGCGAGTTCGGAGGTCAGCAGTCCCGGATGATCCGCCGCCGGCCAGCCCACCTCGCCCAGGAACTCCCTGGTGGCACCGTGTTCGACCGCGGCCGGAAGCCGCTCGGGCGTCACCGGGTGGCATGCTCCGCGGCCGAACGCCCGGTCCTGTTCCAGTTCCTCCCGGCCGAGCGGCCCGTCGAAGGACACCTCCGGCCGGGGCCACCTCGCGCGGCCGCTGAGCGGGCTTCCGTGCTCACCGCGCGGGAACCTCGGCAACCGGGCCATCAGGTCCTCGTGCACCACCGCGCCGAACAGCCCGCACCGCCCCATGAACACCCACAATGCTCCGGCTGCGGGGTCCGGGGGTTCGCACAGGGCGGCGAAGGTGACCGACTCGCCCATCCACGGCAGCGCGGGCACCGAGAGGTCCCTCCACCGGCGAAGGGCCCACTCGCCGTTCACATGGCCGACGACGATCCCGGCGAGTGCCTGCTCCTGAGGAAGGATCCCGGTGTGCGGCTCCGTGCTCGGGCCACCGAGCGGCTCACCCGTCCTGGCGTCCCGGAGTTGCTCGTACACCGTACCGTCGCCGTCCCAGGGCTCGTGCCGGGTGGCGAGGGTCGGACCGTCGGGCCCGTGCACCAGCAGGATCCTGTCCTGCTCGGTCTCCGCGGGCGTCCGCGGCGCGTACCCGCTCGGCCATCGCCAGTGCGACCACAGCGTCTGCCACGGCAGCCGCACCCGGGTCGCCACCTCGTCCGCTGCGGCCGTGAAACCCCGTCCCACCAGTGTGTGGTGCACCCAGCTCAGCCACTCCTCGTGGCTCGCGGGCGCGGCCACCCCCTCCAGCAGCAGGCAGTGCAGATCACCCGCGACCGTGCCCAGCGGCACGCCCTCCGAATACGCCAGCGCCAGGCCCAGGCCCAGGCCGTACCACCCCGACTCCACCAGGAAATCCGGGTCTGTGAGCCATTCCCCCAACTCCCCGGCCAGCGCAGCATGCACCGGCCGTGCGGCGCCCATGTAGGCGGGCTCGTCCGACCGAAGGTTGAGCAGCGCCCGGTGGATCGCGCGCTGCTGCATACCGCTCAGCGGCAGCCGCGCCCGGATGTCCCGATGAGCCTCGCGCTCGACGAACCCGACCGTGCGGCCCTCCACCACGAGCTCCGGGCGGGAGGCCGCAAAACCCTCCAACTGCTCGACTGTAACTGGCCGTTCGACCAGAGCAGCCGCGAATGTCCGCCAGGTCTCCACGCCCGACCGCGGCAGCTCCAGCGCCGACGCAGCGGCGAGCCACAGCAACTCTTCCTGATCGACCGGAAGTTCGTGGCGCTCGACCGCCGGCCGAGTGCCACCCAACGGTGGGGCGAGAGTCACTGGTCGCCCGACCAGCCGCGAAATCTCCCGGCTGCCGCAGGACCTGATCCGTGCGGGCTCGTCCGAGCTCACCAGCGGGCCGGCGTCCTCGACCCGTTCCAGCCGCACCTTGGCGTCGGGACCAGCCTCGGCGGCCGCCCGCGCGGCTGCCACGATCACCGATTCGAGGCTGTGCCCGGCACAATCGACGGCAACGGAAACAGTCGCGGGCGACTCGTCGTTCGTCATGCGGCAATCCTATGCATCCGGCCCGCCGTCCCTCCGCATGGCGGCCCGCATCCACAGCACCTCGATGTTGCGCATGTACCAGCGGGTGTCGGCCTGCTGCTGCTTCCGGGCCTTCGTCGCCGTCATCGGGTCACCGGCGGCGTCCTTGGCCCCGTCGACCATCGGTCCGGCGCGGTACCCGATGCCGTAGCTGACATCCACCTTGCCCAGGGAGGAGGACCCGCGGATGTAGACCGAGCAGTCATTGCTGCCGCCGCCGAACCTAGAACCGCCGGACGAGTATCCGCACGGCTCCCGCTCGGTGTAGAGGTGCACAGGCTTGAACGGCTCTTTGCCGTCGGCGACCCGGGCTTTGTTCACCTCGTCGAAGTACTTGCCCACATGAGGTTCCGAGTGGTCCTGGTGCTCCTTCGCGGTGTTCGACGCCGAGCTGTCGACGATGTAACGGGTCTCCTTCTTTTCCGGATCCCAAACCTCCAGCACGGCGAAGTTCCGGCCGCTCATGTCCAGGGCGTTTTCGGTCCCGTTGGTCGTACGCCGGAAATGGTCAGCCCAGGTGGTGTCTGGTTCCCGGTCTCCGAAGCCGTTGTCGCCGCGCATCTCGTTGAAGATGCTCCGCGCGGGGCTCGACGGCTTCTCACCCCACATGTCGAACTTCTGGTGGAAGTGGGCACCCCACGAGCGTCCCACCGGTGGACGCGGAACGCTCGCGTCCGACCACTCGTAGCCGTCCGGTCGGCCGTCGAGCGCGTAGCCCACTGCGTTGCCCTGGTGGAAACTCACGTTCATCCGCGCCAGGACCGCGACCACGGCACCGCGTTCACTGGGGTCGAGCTGGCCGAATCCATCCAGCGCCTTGGAGAGCTCGCCGTGTGTGAACCCCTGCTGGGGGTTCGACCCGTCGAAGTCATTGCGCTTGGCAGCCTCGTCGAAGAGCCGCTGGACCGAGCCGTCGCGCTCCCAAGCTTCCAGGTTGGCGAACGCCTTGCCCAGATCGGTCTGGTGGACGTTCTGCTCGGTGCGCAGCGTCACCTGCGAAGGGTCCGGGTGCCGGCTGTGGTGTTCGTGCTTCTCGTCCTGCTCCGCGCCGAACTCCGCGCTGCCCTTGACCTCGTCCCGACGGTCGATCTTCGGCATGCCCTCGGCCTCGGGGTCGACCCCCTTCTTGGGCTTCTTGCCGGGCGGCCCGTCATCACCGTCCTGATCGAGATCGTGTTTGGTGCCCGCGACCTCCTCCGGGGCCCGACGGTCGGTCCGGGTGTGACCGGACTGGCCGGGGTCGGTGTGCGGGGTCGCGGGGCGGCGGTCCGGGCCCAGCGGGATCGCGAACACGCCGTGGTCACCGCTGTGGAGGGGCTGGTTGGAGCGGCGGCCGGTCTGGGCGTCGACGTAGGTGATCTTGCCGTTGTGGTTGACGGCGTTCCAGGCGTGGGCGCGGCCGTCCGCGTCGCGGGTGATGATGACGGCCTGCGAACCATGGCCCTCGCGGCGGAGGGTGTCCTCCAGTCGGCGATAGGCGTCCTTGCCGTCGCCCATGTCGGAGAACTTGGCACCGAGGGCGTTCTCGATGCGGTCGCGGCCGCCGCGCTCACCGCGGTCCGAGGGGTTGCCGTCCGCGTCGTGGTCGGGGGTGCGGGCAGCCGCCGGCGTCGGGTGGCCGGAGTAGGTGTCGACGGTGGCAAGCGCCACGTCGACGCAGTTGTTGTGGCGCCCGGGCGCGTCCGGGTCGCCGTTGATGGCGCGCGGCCAGTCGCCCTCCGGGTCGGGGTGCCGCTGCGGCTTGCCGTCGGCATCACGCGGGACGGAGTTCTCGACCCGCTCGCGGTCGTGGTGGCCCGGCTCGACCAGGCCGCCCGGGCTGCCGTGCGGACGGTCGGCGGTCGCCGGACGGTCCGGGTCGGCCGGCTTGTGGTCCGGGGTGTCGCCGTCGGCCGGCTTGTGGTCCGGGGTGGCGTGCTCGGGGTCGCGGTTCGGCGTAGGCCCGCCGTGGTCGTCGCGCCGGTCCGCCTCCGGGCGGTCTGCACGCGGGTCCGGGCGAGCGGGTGCGTCGTCCGGACGCTCCGCCCGAGGGTCCTGACGCGGAGCGCCGTCGGCCGGGCGGTCGGTACGCGGGTCGGGGCGGGTGGTCCCGTCCGGACGCGGAGGTGCCGAGGCCGGACGGTCGGCGGCCGGGCGGTCGGCACGCGGGTCCGGACGCGAGGTGGCGTCGGGACGCGGTGTGCCGGTCCGCGGGTCGGGACGGCCGGCGGTGGGCTGCTGGCCCAGGTTGGTGGGGCGGTCGGTGCGGTCCGGGCCCGGGTTGTTCCGCTGGCCGGGGACGGTGGGCCGGTCGGCGTCGGCAGGCCGGTTGCCGTTCGGGGTGCCGGTGGTGGGGCGGTCGGTACGCGGCGTGTTCGCGCTGCCCGTGCCGGGCGTCCCGGTGGTCGGCGGGACACTTGCGCCGGGGTTCACCGGGCCGGGGTTCTGGGACGGCTGGCCCGTGGACGGCGTTGCGGCGCTGTCCGGGGTGGGCGTACCGGGCGTATGGGTCGGCGGCGCATCGGCGACCGCGGTGGAGGCGGTGTGGACGGTCGCCCGGGGCGGCCCGTCCGAGGACGGCGCGCGGGAGGCGTCGCCGGCCGGGACGTGCGGCACCGAACCTGCATGCGGCGGCACCGCCGAACCGGAACGTTCCTGCTGCGGGGCGCCCTCCTCGGCCCGCGGGGTTGACTCGTGGCGCTGCGGCGGCGCCTCGTGCCCGGGGCGGCCGACCTCCGGACCGTTGTGGGACTGGGCCGTGGTACTCGCCGGGGCGTCCCCGCGCACCGGACCGTACGACGGAGACGGTCGCCCGTCGCCGCTGTGGGACGGGCTCCCGGACGGCTCGTCGCTACCGCGCACCGGACCGTAGGACGGAGCGGTGGTGTGTGCATCGGCAGAATGCGGCTGGGCCTGCTGGGCGTGCGCGGGCGTCGGACCGGCATCCGGGGACGGACGGGACGACGGGGAGCCGGCCTCGTGGCCCGGCGTCGGCGTGCGGGACGAATCGGGCGCGGTGTGGGCGGAGACCGGACCGGGCCGGTTGGCATCCGTACCCGCGTGCGACGGCGTGCCGTTGTCACCACCGTGGTGCGGACCGGCGGAAGGCGCCGCCTCGGACCGTCCGGCCGGCGTACCGCCGTGGGTCGGGGTCGACGCCGGAGCGGGCGAACCGTCCGACGCGGTGTGGGCGGAGACCGGACCGGGCCGAGTGGCGTCCCCACCCGGGTGCGAGGTGGTGCCGCTGTCACCGGCGTGGGGCGTGGCACCGTGGGCCGGGGCCGACGATCCGTCCCCGGTGTGCTGGGACGCAGGGGTCGGGGCAGGGGCGGGAGCGGGAGCGCTGTCGGGCGCCGGGTGCGCGGACGTCGGGCCGGGCCGGGTGGTGTCCGCGCCGGAGCGGTCCGCGGGGGCGTCGCCGTTGTGCGCGGGTCCGTCCGGAGAACCGTCGTGGGCAGAAGGGTTGGGCCGGCTGTCGGTACCGGTGTGCGCGGGCGGCGCGTCCGCACCGCGGCCGTCACCCGTAGCCGGCACCGGGCCGTCCGAGCCGGGCGCCGGACGGCTGTCCGTACCCGTGTGGGCGGGCGCAGCCGTGTCCGCGGCGGGGGCGGGCGCGGGGTCGGAGCTCAGTCGGGTGCCGAAGGGGTCGAGCGGTGTGGCGCTGCGGTGGTCGCTCGCGGGTGCCGGGGCCGGCGTCGGCCGGGGCGTGCTCTCGCTCCGGTTGCCGGCGCCGCCGTCACCGCTGTTCCCGTTGTCGGCCGAGGGAGTGTGGTCGGCACCGCCGTTGCCGGAGTCGCCGGACGAGTTGCGCGAGCCGCTCGGCGAGGATCCGGACGACGACCCCGACCCGTGCGAGCCCGACGTCCCGGTGCTGCCCGAGCCACCCGACGAACCCGCCGAGCCCGAGGAGCCTGACGAATCCGAGGAACCCGACGTGTGGGAGGACGAGTTGGTCGACGACGCGGAGTCCCCGCCGTTCCCGTCCCCGCCGTTTCCGCTCCCGTGCTCGCCGCCGCCCTCGTGGCCGCCGCTTTCGCCGTGTCCGGCCGCACGGTCCGCATGGTGCCGGGCGGCGCCGCCGGCCCGCGAACCCAGCCCGTCGCGCAGCGACTCCCCGAACGTCTGCTTCCAGTTCTCCGCGGAGGACTTCCCCTCCTCCCAGCCCTTCTTCACCGTCCGGCCGACGTC
>NZ_JBEYFP010000167.1:0-10740 GCF_040634455.1 Kitasatospora sp. NPDC007106 | reverse complement strand
CGGCCGGCAGCAGGTCGGCGAGCTCGGCGGGGGTGAACGGCAGGGGGGAGCCGGTGGCCTGCTCCAGCGGGCCGAAGTCGAGGCGGTCCGCGAAGCAGGAGGCGCAGCAGCAGATCGCCCGGATGCTCCAGGACCCGGAGACCGCCGCGCGGCTGCTGAAGAACGGCGCCGACGTCGTGGTGGTCCCGAAGGACGTGCGGATGCCGGACGTCCCGGAGCTGAACGACCTGCGCGGGGTGCACAACAACTCCTCGGCGGGCGCCGGCCGCGGCTACGACGACATGCGCGGCTCCGGCGGACGCCACTCGGCGGTCACCGAGGAGAACCTGCTCGGCGAGCACACCCCGATCGGGCACGGCGGGCACTACGAGGACGGGTACTCCACCACCACGCACGAGTTCACCCACACCGTGCACCGGTACGGCCTGGACGCGAACGACCAGAAGCTGATCACCGACACCTTCAACCAGAAGCACGGCGACCCGAACGCCGCCTGGCCGGACGGTCCGCGCCACGACGGCAGCGGGAAGCCGGTCGACAACTACTCCTCGCGCGACGAACAGGAGTACTTCGCGCAGGTCACCAACGCGTACCTGGGCACCAACCACGGCACCGACCCGTACACCGGCCAGCCGCGCAACAACGGCGCGGACTGGGTGCGGCAGAACGAGCCGGCCATGCTGCCGCTGCTGGAGAAGCTGTACGGCAAGGACCCGGGGGCGGTGCACAGCGGGCCGGCCAACCCGGTGCACGCCACCACGGCCGAGAACCAGATGTACGAGGGCTTCCGGGACTTCATGGACCGGGTCGACGGCGACGGGAGCAACCCCCCGGCCCACCAGCCGCCGACCACGCCGCCGCCGGCTCCGTCGGCGGGCAACCCCGGTCAGCACGGCGGGAGTTCCTCGCACCTGCCCCCGCCGCCGCCGAAGGCGCCGGGCTTCGGCAGCAAGCCCGCGGCGGACGACGGCTACTCGCACAAGATCGACGGCGAGAAGACCTTCGACGCGATCAAGGACTTCCTGCCGGACTCCGCGGAGTTCGACAAGGTCAAGGACAACCTGAAGAAGTACGAGCGGTCCGCGCTGATCGACGGCGACACCGACGCGATCCTGCACGCGTACCAGCAGCAGAAGCAGCTGCACGTGGACGTGCTGCGCCGCAACGTGCCCGAGCAGCTCGACGCGGTGAACCACCGGCTGGACGAGATCGCCCGCCAGGGGCCGGACCGCCAGGCCGAACTGGCCGGCGAGAAGCACAACCTGGAGACCGCGAAGGCCCACCTGGAGGACCAGCAGGGCCGGCTGGCCGTCTACGAGCACGAGCTGGCCCGGCTCAAGGGCGAACCCAAGTCCGGCACCGCGGAGTTCAAGGCACTGCAGGACGCCCGCGCGCAGGCCGAGCCGCAGATCGCCAAGGACGCCATGGCGCGGATCGAGGAGCAGCGCAAGGTTGTCGCCGACCTCCGGCAGGAGGCCGTCCAGCGGCGCGACGACGCCGAGACCGCCTACCAGAACGAGAACAGCAAGCGGACCGCCACCGGCTCCACCAAGGAGACCGCGGCGGAGGCGGCCGCGAAGACCACCCGGAACGTCTTCGCGAGCCGGGTCGAGGACCTCAGGGTCCGCGAGGAGGAGCTCGCGCAGGACCTCCAGGCGCGCAAGGACGCCCTCGCCGGGAACTACGGGGCGACGCCGCCCAAGCCGAAGAAGGGCGCCGAGCACGAGCTGACCGACGGTGCCTACCGCGCCGCGTTCGGGTACTCGGACCACGGCGTCATGGCGGGCGAGCCGCACGCCGAGAAGACCGCCCGCCGGATGGAGGACGGCAAGGTCAAGCTCGGCACCGCGGTCGTCAACCGCAACCACGTGGTCGCCGACTACATGGTGCACAAGTACGTGACGGCCGCCGTGTTCAAGGCCCGGTCGTTCGGCGACGAGCAGCACCGGGTGGAGGCGTCGCGGACCTTCTCCGACTTCGCCGACACCATGGCGCCCGACCAGCACCGCGTGCTCGACAAGGCCGGTAAGCAGGCCGCCAAGCGGCTCGGCGCCAACGACCAGGAGCACGCCGCGCTCGCCTGGCGCGACCTGGCCTACACCGCCAAGGACGTGGACCTGGGCAAGGCCTACGGCAACGACAAGCTGGAGTCCGCCTTCGCCCCCGCGAAGCTGGACGACCCGGCGAGCGCCGTCGCGGCCAGGGACGAGGTGCGCAACCAGCTCGACCGCTCCGGGCTGGAAGGCCCGGCCAAGGCCGAGTTCGACCGGTACGCGGACACCGTGGAGCGGTTCTCCGACGACCCGTCGCCGCAGCACCTGGCGGCGATGAAGGACGCCCTCGCGGACGTCCGCACCAAGGTCCGCGAGCAGGCCGTCGAGGACCTCGCCCTGATTCACGGCGTCACCGGGCCGCGCCACCTCGACGACACCGTGGCGGCGGCCCGGCAGGCCGCCGCCGAGCCGCCCGCCGGCCCCGGCAACTCCCCGGCGCACCAGCGGCTGGCCGACCGGATCGACGACCTGGCGCGCTCGTACGACCGCCTCGGCCAGGACCGGCAGGACCTGAAGGGCCTGGCGAACGAGCTGCGCAACGACCCCGACGCGGTGCGGCCCGAGCGGCTGGAGGCGTTCGCCGACAAGCTGCCGAACGAGCGCGACCAGCTGCGGCGGGACGAGGTGGACCGGCGCCGCGAGGAGGCGGCGCAGACCCTCAAGCCCGGCGGCACCGCGGCCGCCCAGCAGAAGGCCGCGGAGAAGCTGCTGCCCAAGGCCGACGCGGACATCGCCGCCGTCGCCCGGCAGTACGGCGGCGGCTTCCCGCGGGCCGGCGCCGGGGAGAAGCACCCCGCCGGCCTGTTCGACCAGGCCGTGCAGGCCAAGGTCGAGGACGTGCCGAAGCTGATCGAGGAGATCACCGCCGGCCTGTCCAACAGCGCCTCCAACCTGCGCTTCGGCGACGAGCTGACCAACAAGTGGATCCAGAACTTCCTGGACCCGCACGTGGTCCGCGACCAGGACGTGCTCACCGCCGTCGCCAAGGGCGACCTGCCGCCCGAGGCGCTCTACTCGCCGCACACCCTGGACCTGCTGCGCGGCCTGCGCACCCTGGAGGACACCGGCCTCGCCCCGCGCGAGCTGCGCGACCTGATGGCCCCCAAGACCGAGGCCGACATGGTCGACCTCCACCAGCCGGGCCAGAAGCCGAGCGCCAGCGCGGTCAACATCGCCGACGAGCACGGCATGCTGAACCACGCGGGCGGCAAGACCCCGGTCTCCTCGTCCGGCGACTTCACCCGCCAGCCCGGGCAGTCCGCGAACCCGGTGGTCGGCTCCGAGGCGCTGCACGACCCGGCCCGCGACGCCCGGCCGGGCGCGGAGGGCCACGAGATCGGCACCACCCCGCCCCCCGCGACGCCCCGGCCCCCGGCGAGCCAGGACACCGACGTGGTGATGGCCACCCAGGACCACGACACGCCCACCGCGTCGCAGGACCACGACACGCCGATGCCCTCGCAGAGCCACGACGTGCCGATGCCGTCGCAGAGCCAGGACCACCCGATGGCCTCGCAGCAGACCGTCCGGCCGGAGAAGCGCCGGGTCGACCCGGACGACGACGTGCTGATGCCCGACGCGCCGCCGTCCAAGCGCCGCGCGCCGGACGCGGTGCCGACGCCGCCGCCCCCGCCGCCGCTCGCGCACCCCGCCGGGGGCGGCCACCAGAACACCGGAACCCGGGGCTTCGGCACGCTGCCCTCCCCGCCGCCGCCGCCGACCCAAAGCCACACCCCGGCCGCCGGGGGTCACAACCCCACCGCTGGGACCGGGGCTCCGCACCAGCCCGCGGCCGGACACGACGGCGCGCCGGAGCACCAGGGCCAGCAGCACGAGGGCCCGCAGCACGAGGCCGACCCGCTTCAGCACCACGAGGACGCCGACCAGCAGCCGCACGACGACCAGCAGGTCCCGCCCGTGGAGCCGCTGCTCCCGCCGGTCGGCACCCCCGAGTACGGGATCATGCACGACCCGGGGAGCTTCCTGCGGGACACCCCGCTCGGCGTGGACTTCGGCTCCGGGCTGAAGCTGCGCACCGAGGGGCTGCAGCAGCACCAGGTCAACTCCTTCCTCGCCAGGTTCGAGGGCAGCGACCGGCACTGGTTCGCGCTCGTGCGCGACCCCGCCCGCAGCACGCCCGACAAGGACGCCTTCGTGCTGACCCCGGCGTGGGAGAAGTACGCCCAGCACAGCGAGGAGTTCCGGCCCCCGGCCGGCGTCCGGCTGCCCGATCCGATGCCCGACCACCACTACGTCACCGCGCTGTACGCCCCGTACAAGTCCGGGACGGCGGCCGGCGACCACACCATCGGGCACGTCGAGGTGCCGCTGCACCCGGACCCGGCGCGGCCGGGCGACGGGCTGGTGTTCACCGGCGGCATGAACGGCTGCGCGTTCGTCGCCACCGACGTGAACCCGCACACCGACACCTTCCAGCTGTGGCACTTCCAGTCGTACTCGGCGAAGAACAACCTGATCGGCGGCGCCGACTTCCGGGCCGGAAAGACCGTCACCGACTGGTTCGGCCCCGACGAGTACCGCTCGCCGCACCCGTTCACCTTCGAGGTCACCAACGTCCTGCACCACGGTCCCGACGGCTGGCACGTCACCAGCCAGGAGTCGGTGCAGGAGCACGGCAACCCGCACATCGGCAGGCAGACCACCCGCCCGTTCAGGCTCGACCCGCCCGGCGAGGCGGACCGGGTGCAGATGACGGTCGGCCCGTACCACATCAACGCCAAGGAGCAGGTGGAGCGGTTCGACGACCTGGCGAACAAGCTGCAGGGCAAGCTCCCGCCGGCCACCGACCCGAAGTTCCGCACCGTCCGCAACGAACTGCTCGGACAACTCGGCGACCTGCGGAGCCGGCTGGTCGCCCAGGCCGACGCCGTCGGCGCGCTCACGCAGCCCGGCACCACCATGCAGCAGGTCCATGACGGCGCGGCCGCACTGCACCAGCAGGCCGCCGCCGACCACCAGCACGCCCAGGGCGAGTCGATGCTCTTCACCGCCCGGATGAGCGCGCTGGGCCACGCCAACCCGCGCTTCCACGAGCTGGAGGCGCTGCAGCGGCAGCTGTTCGACGAGTTCGCGCCGCAGGACGACCGTTCCTGGCTGTCCGTCATGTCCCGTGACAGCGCGGGCCAGTTGCAGAGGCTGGCCGAGGAGCAGCAGCACGACCCCGCGCCGGGCTTCGGCTCGCTGCCCTCGGCCCCGCCGGACACCACCCACGGCACCGGTGCGTCCGAGCACCGGCAGTCCCGCGCCATGGACGTCGACGAGCCCGCCCCGGCCGTCCCGCACCGGCAGGACGCGGACGGCGACACCGTGATGCAGGAGCACTCCGAGTCGAACGGCCGCAAGCGCGGACGGGACGAGGACGAGGACGACCGGCCCGTCGCCGAACGGGAGGCGAAGCGGCAGCGGACACCGTCGTACGAGAACACCGACGCGGTGATGCACGACCGCGGCTACCAGGCCGTGGGCACCCGGCACCCGTTGACGCAGGACCTGATGAGCTACCTCGGTGGCGAGCCGAAGGTGCATCCGCCGATGAGCTCCTCGCTGCTCGGGAAGGTGAACCCCCATACCGCGCCGGTCCACCCGGGTGAGGGGTTCCGGCCCGGCAACGACCTGAACGCCTGCCTGGAGAACGTGGAGGCCTACCGGGACACCCACTTCGGCCGTCCCCGGGTCTCCGGGCAGACGCTGCACGGGAACGTGGAGCCGATTCCGGGCAACACGCTGTGGAAGCGGCACGACGGTCCGGCGCTGTTCGGCGAGGGCGACGCCGCGGTCCGGAAGCTGATGGAGAAGGTGCAGGCCGGCGGGCCGGGCAGCTTCGCCACCGTGCTCGGCGTGGGCAAGGAGGGCGCGGGACACGCGGTCGCGCTGGTCCACGACCGCGACGGGCAGCTGCGGTGGGCCGACCTGACGGACCGCAAGGTGACTCCCGCGGCCGGAGGGATGCCGGAGAACTTCCGCTCCGACTGGACGGTGTGGGCGTCGGTCGCCGACCCGCGCGAGAACAACATCTCGGGCCCGCACGACCCGAACTTCATGGACACCTACTCGACCTTCACCCGGCCCCCGGCCGAGCACACCCCGGAGCCGATGGACGTGGACGACTTCGGCACCGTGCCGCCGTCCGAGGCGGGCGGACGGGCCGGCGGGTTCGCCGAGGACCGGCCGGTCGCGCTGCAGAACCACACCGAGCAGAGCCACGAGCAGATCCGGACCACGAACGTCGAACAGCAGGGCGCCCAGCAGGCGTTCGGCTCCCGGCCGTCGGAGACCCAGGCCCCTCACCCCGGGGACGCGCCTCCGCCGCCGCCCCCGCCGCCGGCCTTCCGCACCGGCCCGGTGGCGCGCAGCGGTCACACCCCGCCGCCGCCCCCGCCGCCGTCCGTCGACCACACGGCGACCGGCCACACGGCGAACCAGTACACCCCGATGGACGTCGACTCGCCGGCGCCGGCCGCCACACCCCCGCGCAGGACGCTGGCGGTCGCCGTGCAGACCGTGGTCGTCGGCACCGACCACGCCTCGCCGCACGGGCGGGACGTCTACCTCAGCGAGGTGCTGCCCTCCAACGACCGGCCGATGACGCGATTCGGCACCGACCAGCGCTCGCACACCGTGCCCTGGGCGCTGACCCGCCGGGCGGCGAGCGGTCTCGCCGGGCGTTCCGCGGAGTCGGTGTGGGCCGAACTCACCAACGACATCACGGAGTTCAAGAAGTTCCCGCCGGAGCCCAAGGGCGCCGCGGAGAAGGACTACCCGGCGGTCAAGGCACGCTGGGACGACATCGTCGCGCGGCTCGACGAACTGCCCGCGGATCCGTCGCGCCGGCAGTCGCTCCAGGAGTGGCACCGCGACCTCGGCGACCTGGTGTCCGGCTACATCGAGCTCTCCCAGATCACGTCGTTCGCCTCGTTCGCGGACGGCCGGGCGGTCGGGCACGGCGAGGCGGGGATGCTGGACCGCCTCGGCGCCTTCCAGCGGGGTGAGGGCCCGGCGCCCCGCACCGACGAGGTCGTGGGCACCCTGCTGGACATCAAGCAGACCGCCTCGCTCTCCGAGAAGGACGTCGAAACGGCCAAGGAGCACCTGATCCGCAGCCTCCACCGGGCGTACCCGGAGTACATGACGCCGGCCAACCGCGCCGACATCGAGAGCCAGCTCGGTCTGCAGCCGGTGACGGTGCAGCCGCCCGGGCAGCTGCCGGGCGGTACGACCGGCTTCTCCCGCTACGAGCTCAAGGCAGAGCTGGTCGCGGACATCGGCGCCCACCCGGGCGACCCGTCGCGGATCGGGCGGATCGTGCTCAGCGAGCAGTCCCGCCCTGACACCCAGTTCGGCAGCAACCAGTACTCGCACGCCGCCTCCTGGTCGCTGATGCGGGAGTCGCTGCTCTCCTTCGAGGGCAGGCCGCGCCAGGAGCTGGAGAGCTGGCTCGGCAACCGGTTCGACGAGATGCAGGACCACGTCGAGGGGCCGATGTCGCGGGCGGTCGACCACGCCCGCCGGGAGCTGGCCAAGCTGGACACGTACCCGCAGCACGAACGGGAGACCAGGGTCGGCGACCTCGTCCGGATCTTCGTCAGCGCACACCAGAGCCTGCCGCACACCACCTTCGTGGACCAGCTGCAGCTCGGCAGTGCCACCTCCAGCGGCGAGCTCGACTTCTCGCTGCGCGGCGGGGCCCGGCACGACGAACTGGTGGCGAGCCACTTCGACGGCGCGGCGCCGTTCAACAGCAGCGACGACAAGCTCGTCCGCTCCTACCGGAGCTGGCAGACCATGGCGGAGACCCTGGGCCCGGTCGGACCGGAGACCGTCGACCTGGTGGCCGAACGGACCTTCACGGACAAGAACCTGGCCCAGCTGCGCGCCTCGGCCGCGCAGAACCAGGTGAACCAGGAGGTCGGACAGCGCTACCTCCAGGGCGTCCTGGCGTGGGACCGCGCGGTCACCACGGCATTCCCGAACGACGGCGGCAACGCGGTGACCTCGACCTGGCAGGCCCACCGCCACGAGTTCACCATGGACCGGTTCGGCCGCCCGGCCGACCCCGCCGTCCGCCGGCAGGTGGAGGCCTGGTTCGACCAGCTGAACAGCTCCCGGCGGCCGGGCGACGCCGAGACCGCGATCCACGGCCTGACGGAGTACTACCGGGTCCGGAGCGCGGGCGGCCGCCGCGGCACCGAACGGGCGGCCCTGGTGGCCGCGATGGAGCTGGTGTCACCGCCCGCCCGGGTCGCCGGCGGCAAGCGCCCGGGCGACGCCATCGGCGACGACCTCGCCTCGCAGTTCAGGAGGATGAATCCCGACGACGACAGCTGACCGTGCAGCCGGGCGGCGGCACCCCGCCGCCGTCCGGCACCGCCCGGGCCGCGTCGAAACACGGGACGCGGCAACGGCCCGGTCGCCTTACCGATTCATGACGCGCTGCCCGGTGCCGTCCTGACGGCCCGCCCGGCCGGTAGCGTCGCCGGACATGAGGATCCTCGTCACCGGCGGTGCCGGTTTCATCGGTTCCGCGGTCGTGCGTTCGGCCGTGGCGGCGGGCCACGAGGTCAGGGTGCTGGACGCCCTGCTGGAGGCCGTCCATCCGCCGGGCGCCGTCCCCGACCTGCCGGCGGGCGTGGACCTCCGGCACGGGGACGTGCGCGACGCGCCCACCGTGGAGCGGGCCCTGGCCGGGGTGGACGCGGTCTGCCACCAGGCGGCGATGGTCGGTCTCGGCCTCGACCTCCGCGACGCACCGGACTACGTGGGCTGCAACGACCTCGGCACGGCCGTCCTGCTGTCCGCCATGGCCGGCGCCGGGGTACGGAAGCTGGTGCTGGCCGGCTCCATGGTGGTGTACGGCGAGGGCCGCTACGCCTGCCCGGTGCACGGGGACGTCGCACCCGGCCCGCGGCGTCCGGCCGACCTCGACGGCGGACGGTTCGAACCGCCGTGTCCGGTGTGCGGCGAGGCCCTGCGGCCCGGGTCGGTGGCGGAGGACGCCCCGGCGGACCCGCGCAACGTGTACGCCGCGACCAAACTCGCCCAGGAGCACCTCGCCTCGGCGTGGTCCCGCACCTGCGGCGGACGGGTGGTGGCCCTCCGCTACCACAACGTGTACGGCCCGGGGATGCCGCGCGACACGCCCTACGCCGGGGTCGCCTCGCTGTTCCGCTCGGCGCTGGCCCGGGGCGAGGCGCCACGGGTGTTCGAAGACGGGGGCCAGCGCCGCGACTTCGTCCACGTCGGGGACGTCGCGGCCGCCAACCTCGCCGCCCTGTCCGGCATCGGCGCCTGCCCCGAGGGCGGCTCCCGCGCGTACAACGTCGGCAGCGGCGAGGTCCGCACGGTCGGCGAGATGGCGGAGGCGCTGTCGGCCGCCTGCGGCGGCCCCGCCCCCGTGGTGACGGGCCAGTACCGTCTGGGCGACGTCCGGCACATCACCGCGGACTCCTCGCGGATCCGCCGGGAACTCGGCTGGCGGCCCGAAGTCCCCTTCGGGGAGGGCATGGTGGAGTTCGCCGCCGCCCCGCAGCGGGTGTGAGCACCACGGGCGGGCACGGCACCCCCGGGACGGCGTCGCACTTCCGTAAGGCGTGGAGTGCACCGCCGGCCCGCCCGCCGCGGTTAGCGTGACCGGTGTGACCCCTCCCCCTGCGTCCCCGACGGACGTCGACGTCGTCCTCCCCTGCCTCGACGAGGCGGCCGCCCTGCCGTGGGTGCTCGGCCGGATCCCGGCCGGCTGGCGGGCGATCGTCGTCGACAACGGCTCCCACGACGGCTCCGCGGACCTGGCCCGTTCGCTCGGCGCGACGGTCGTGAGCGAGCCCCGGCGGGGCTTCGGCGCCGCCTGCCACGCCGGGCTGCTGAGCGCCACCGCCGACCTGGTCTGCTTCATGGACTGCGACGGCTCCCTCGACCCCGCCCAACTCCCCCGGGTCACCGGCCCGGTGCTGGCGGGCGAGGCGGACCTCGTCCTGGGCCGCCGCCGACCGTCCTCCCCGCGGGCCTGGCCGGTGCACGCCCGCCTGGCCAACGCCGTACTGGCCGGCCGTCTGCGGGCCCGCACCGGCGCCCGGCTGCACGACCTCGGCCCGATGCGGGCCGCCCGCCGGGAACGGCTGCTCGCCCTCGGCCTCGGCGACCGACGCTCGGGCTACCCGCTGGAGATGGTGCTCACCGCCGCGGCGGCCGGCATGCGGATCACCGAGACGCCGGTGGACTACCTGCCCCGGGCGGGCCGGTCCAAGGTCACCGGCACCGTCCGCGGCACCGTCCGCGCCGTGCACGACATGCGGGCGGTCCTGGCCGCACCCCCGCCGACCCTGCTGGTCATCGCCAAGGCCCCCGTCCCGGGCCGGGTCAAGACCCGGCTCACACCGCCCTGGACGCCCGAACAGGCCGCCGCGCTGGCAGGAGCCGCCCTCGCCGACACCCTGCACACCCTCTCCGCCGTCCCGGCGGGCCGCCGGCTGGTCGTGCTCGACGGCCCCCCGGGCGACTGGCTGCCGCCCGGCTGGGAGGTGGTCCCGCAGTGCGACGGAGGTCTGGACGCCCGCCTCGCGGACGCCTTCGCGCACGCCGAACGGCTGGCCCCCGACGCACCCGCACTGCTCGTCGGCATGGACACCCCGCACCTGCGGGCCCTGGTCACCGCGTACCGGCGCAACCACCG
>NZ_JBEYFP010000166.1:0-10742 GCF_040634455.1 Kitasatospora sp. NPDC007106 | reverse complement strand
GTCCGCCGGCCGGCCGGAACCCCGAGGAGGCCCGCGCCGCGATGTCCGCCTTCCAGCGCGGCTGGGCCCGCGGCGCCACCGAGCAACCGATCCGACCGAACCCCACCGGAGGAGAGCACCGATGATCGGGACCACGCACCACGCGGGCGAGCTCAACTGGCTGCTCGACGAACTCGTCGCCCGGGTCGCCGAGGTGAGGTTCGCCGTGATGCTCTCCGCGGACGGCCTGGCGATGGGCACCTCCGCAGGGCTCGGCCGGGAGGACGGCGAGCACCTGGCCGCGGTCGCCTCCGGCTTCCACAGCCTGGCCAAGGGCGCCGGCCGGCACTTCGAGGCCGGCGAGGTCCGGCAGACCATGGTCGAGCTGGAGCACGGCTACCTCTTCGTGGCCGCCGCCGGCCAGGGCACCTGCCTCGCCGTCTTCTCCAGCGCCGCCGCCGACCTCGGGCTGATCGCCTACGAGATGGCCCGGCTGGTGCGCCGGGTCGGCGAGCACCTGTACGCGGCGCCGCGCAGTACGGCGGGGGGCTGAGACCGATGCCGTACCCGCCGCGCCGCTACCTGCCGGGCAGTCCGTTCGGCTACCCGCCGCCGCCCGACGAGCCCGTCCAGTGGTACGACGACGCGGCCGGCCCGATGGTCCGGCCGTACGCGATGACCAAGGGCCGCACCCGGCCGGCCGGGGCGGAGTTCGACCTGATCGCCCTGGTGGTCGGCGACGTCCCCGAGGGCGTCGAGGTGCCGGTCGGCCCCGAACAGGCCGTCATCCTCGACCTCTGCCGCGGCAACGCGCTCTCCGTCGCGGAGATCGCCGCCGACGTCGACCTGCCGCTCGGCGTGGTGCGGGTGCTGCTCGGCGACCTGCTGGACGCCGAGTACATCCGGGTCAGCCGGCCCGTCCCGCCCGCCCTGCTCCCCGACGAGCACATCCTCCAGGAGGTCATCAATGGACTCCGCGCACTCTGACGGCTCCGTGCTCGCCCTGAAGATCCTGGTCGCCGGGGGCTTCGGGGTCGGCAAGACGACGCTGGTCGGCTCGGTCAGCGAGATCCGGCCGCTGCGCACCGAGGAACAGCTGACCGCGGCCGGCCGCGGCGTGGACGACCTGGGCGGAGTGGAGCAGAAGACCACCACCACGGTGGCGATGGACTTCGGCCGGATCACCATCCGCGAGGGCCTGTCGGTCTACCTCTTCGGCACCCCCGGCCAGGACCGGTTCTGGTTCCTCTGGGACGAGCTGGCGCAGGGCGCGCTCGGCGCGGTGGTGCTCGCCGACACCCGGCGGCTGACGGACTGCTTCCCGGCGGTGGACTTCTTCGAGCACCGGGGCATCCCGTTCGTCGTCGCGGTGAACCGCTTCGCCGGCACCCGGGACTTCGGCCCGAAGGAGGTGGCCCGCGCGCTCGACCTCGACGCGGACACCCCGGTGGTGGCCTGCGACGCCCGGCGGCGGGCGTCCGGCAAGCAGGTGCTGGTCGATCTGGTGGAGCACGCGGGCCGGGTGCACGCCGCCCGGCTGCTCGCCGACACCCGCCGCTGAGGCGGCGCGGGCCGGGACGGGCGGCGGCACCGGAGCGGGACGGGAGGCACCGCAGCCTGCCCGCCCCGCGGTCCGTGCCGCCGGCCGACGTGAGGAGTCGGTCGGCGGCCGGCAGCCGACCGGTCAGGGGCCACCGGTCTGGTGCCGACCGGTGGTGAGGGGCCGACCGGTGGCCGGGAGTCAGCCGCCGGGAGTCAGCCGACGGTGAGCACGGCCTTGCCGGCCACCCGGCGCTCGCGGACGGCGGCGAGCGCCTCGTTGATCCGCTCCCAGTCCTCGCGGTAGGCGATCTCCACCGAGAGCGACCTCGCGCCGACCAGCCGGGCCAGCGTGGCGAGGTCCTCGTCCACCGGTGCGCCGGTGACGAAGACGAAGTGCCGCAGGACGGCCTGCTCGTGCCCGCCGAAGAAGCGGAAGAAGGAGACCGGGGTGTCCTCGCCGGAGGAGTTGCCGTAGCTGAACACGGTGCCGCCGGGGCCGACCAGCTCCAGCGCCGCGGTGAGCGAGGCACCGCCTGCGGCCTCGTACACCACCGCGAAGGGGCCCTCGGCCTCGGCCGGGTCGGTGACCACGGCGGTGGCGCCCAGCTCGGTGAGGCCCTTGGCGCGTTCGGCGTTGCGGGCGACGGCGGTGACCTCCGCGCCGGCCGCGGCGGCCAGCTGGACGAGGATCCGGCCGACGCCGCCCGCCGCACCGGTGACCAGCACCCGCCGGCCGAGCAGGGTGCCGGACTCGCGGACCAGACGCAGCGCGGTGAGCGCGGCGACCGGCAGGGTGGCGGCCTCCGCGAAGCCGACGGTGTCCGGCAGGGCGGCGACGAAGCCGGCCGGCACGGCGATCCGCTCGGCCCAGGAACCGTCGGCGAGCGAGAGCGCCACCACGCGCTGGCCGGCGGTGAAGCCGTTCGCGGTCTCCGCGACCACGCCGGCGACGTCCCAGCCGGGCCGCCAGCCCTCGTCGTTGGTGGGCAGGTTGAGGATCTCGCCGCGGTTGACGGAGAACGCCTTGACGTCGACGAGGACGTCGCCGGCGGCCGCGGTGGGTTCGGCGACCTCGCGGAAGGCCACGTCACCGGTGGCAGGGGTGTTGACGATCGCGCGCATGCGGTGTCCCTCGGACTCGTGGGTTGGTCGGTGCGGTGCGGTGGTGCGGGTGCCGGTCAGCCGTCGGTGCTGACCAGGTAGGTGGCGGCGAGGTCCTTGCCGCCGTGGCCCTGCTCGACGGCGCGGGCGAAGCGGGTGGCGACGGCCGCCGCCATGTCCAGCCGCAGCCCGGCGGCCTCGGCCTCGGCGAGGATCAGCCGGGCGTCCTTCGCCGCGGTGGCCAGGCCGAAGGCGGGGGAGAAGTCCCCGGCGGCGACGGCCGCGGCCTTGCCCTGCAGGTAGGGACTGTCGAGGCCGCCGCCGGCGACGGTCTCGGCGAACGCCCGGGCGTCCAGGCCGAGGCCCTCGGCCAGGGCGATCGCCTCGGCGGCGCCGGTGGCGGTGGCCAGCACCCAGCTGTTGACGACCAGCTTCAGCCGGGAGGCGGCCGCGCCCGCCGGGTCGTCGGCCAGCCAGACGGTGCGGTCGGCGACCGCCGCCAGCACGTGGACGGCGGTGGCGCGGGCGCGCTGCGAGCCGGCCGCGAAGACCACCAGCCGGCCGGCCTCGGCGGGCTGCCGGGTGCCCAGGACGGGGGCGTCGACCAGGTCGAGGCCGTGCTCGGCGGCGAACGCGGCGAGCGGGGCGAAGCCGCTCGGGCCCACCGTGGAGGTCTGCAGCCAGACCTGCCCGGCCGTCAGCCCGTCGGCGGCGGCACGGACGACCTCCAGCACGGTTGGGCCGTCGGTGAGCATGGTGATCACGACGTCGGCGCCGCGCACCGCCTCGGCGGGGGTGCCGGCGACCGCCGCGCCCGCGGCGGCCAGCGGTTCGGCGGCGGAGCGGGTGCGGTTCCACACCCGGACGTCGAGGCCGGCCCGGCACAGGCTGCGGGCCATGCCGGCGCCCATGATGCCGGTGCCGAGCACGGCCACGGCCGTGCGGCTCACAGCACGCCCTTGGGGGAGTCGCCCTCGTGCAGCTGGCCGAGCACCCGCAGCTCCAGCGGCTCGGCGAGCAGGTCGTCGAGGAGTCCGGCGAGTTCGGTCAGGTGCGGGGTGCCGAGGTGGCGCTCCAGCGCCTCGCGGCCGGGCCAGCGCTCGATGGCGAGGAACACGTCGGGGTCGTCCAGGTCCTGGTGCATGGAGTAGTGAATGCTCTCCTCCTCCGCGTGCGTCGGGACGATCACCGCACGCAGGCGGCGCTCCAGTTCGTCCCGCTTGCCGGGCTTGGCGACGGCCCGGCCGACCACGGTCACAGTGCTCATGGTGCTCTCCTCCGGTTGTTCACCGCCGAGTTGGCGGTGCGCATGACGATCCGTCATGCGCGCTCGGATCGAAACCGTAGCACCATTCGATACCTGATGGCAGTGGAGGTTCTTTCATCACCTTCGGCTTGACGATAGATATTCGACATCTTATGGTCTTCCCGAGTCTTACAGTGGCTGCCCCGGGACAGGGGCGCCGTTCCACGAACCGACAGGGAGACCCCCGATGCGCTACCGCTACCTGGGCGACACCGGCCTGGCCGTGTCCGAGCTCTGCTTCGGCGCGATGACCTTCGGCGGAGGTGCCTCCTTCCTCGGGGCGCCCGACCGCAACTGGTCCGAGTTCGGCACCGTCCAGGACCAGGACGTGCACCGCCTGATGGACCTCGCGCTGGACTCCGGCATCAACTTCTTCGACACCGCGGACGTCTACAAGAACGGCATGGGAGAGGAGTTCTTCGGCCAGACGCTGTCGAAGGTCCGCGACCGCGTGGTCATCGGCACCAAGGGCCGCTGGCGGGTGGACGGCGACGGCCCGAACGACTTCGGCTCGACCCGCCACCACCTCAACGCGGCCGTCGACGCGAGCCTGCGCCGGCTGTGCACCGACTACATCGACCTCTACCACCTGCACGGCTTCGACCCGCGGACCTCGCTCGACGAGACCCTCCGGGTGCTCGACGACCTCGTCCGCTCCGGCAAGGTCCGCTACATCGGCGTCTCCAACTTCGCCGCCTGGCAGCTGATGAAGGCGCTCTCCGTCTCCGAGCGCCGCAACCTGGAGCGCTTCGTCTGCTACCAGGGCTACTACAACCTCGGCGCCCGCGACCTGGAGTGGGAGATCATCCCGCTGGCCCAGGACCAGAAGGTCGGCATCACCGCCTGGAGCCCGCTCGCCGGCGGCTTCCTCACCGGCAAGTACCGCCGCGGCGAGGGCCGCCCCGCGGGCAGCCGGCTCGCCGAGGCCACCCCCGCCGAGTCCGCGCCGCTCACCGACCAGGAGCAGGCGTACGACATCGTCGACGAGATGGCCCGGATCGCCGAGGCGCGCGGCGCCACCGTCGCCCAGGTCGCCATCAACTGGGTGCTGTCCCGGCCGCAGATCACCTCCGCGGTGATCGGCGCGACCAAGCTCCACCAGCTGGAGGACAACCTCAAGGCGATGGAGTGGGAACTCTCCGCCGACGAGGCGGCCGCCCTGGACAAGGTGAGCGAGGCCCGCGTCCCGTACCCCTACTGGCACATCGCCACCGTCGGCGCCGACCGCAAGCTGCCCGGCGACGTCTACCCGGCCTGATCCGACCCCGGCCCGATCCGTCCGCTGCCGCGTCCCCCGTCGCGGCGGCGGCGACCGCGGCGGGGACCGCCCGGAGCGGCCCCCGCCGCGCAGACCCCGCACGCCGCAGGCCGCACGCCGCACCCCGGCGTTCCGCTCTCCGGTCCGGCCCCGCAGCCGGGAGACGCGCAGGACGGTGAGGACCCGACCGGCCGGGTGCGCACGATTCACCTCTGCGAGCCGCCGCGCGATCTGCGGGCGGAGCCCGGCCCCGGGACAGCCGGCCGGGACCGGGCGTGACGGACCGGGCGTGACGGGCCGTCCGGACGACCCGTCCGCGAAGGCCCGGGCGGACGCGGCCCGCACGGGCCCGTCGGGATTCCCGCGCAGGCCGCGGCCCCGCCCGCCGTGTGAACACTCCGCGGCTCGTGGCGGCACCGACCGCCCAGGCCCGAACGCCCGACGTGCCTGCTGCCCCCGCCGCACTCGCTGCGGCCCGCTGCCGCGCTCCGTCCGGCACCACCGATTCCGGCGCGCCGACTCCGGCACCACCGGCTCCCACACCACCGACTCCGGCCGCCCGCCCAGGGCGGCCGGTCCCACCCGACCGCACCCATCCGGAAGGACGTCCACCCATGAGACCCGTCAGAGCCCTGCTCCCCGTCGCCCTCGCCGCCGCCCTGCTGGCCGGCACCGCCCCCGGGGCGCTGGCCGCCCGCTCCGGTGACACCATGCCCAACCTCGGCGACAGCAGCGTCGCCTACACGGTGATCTCCGCCTACGAGCACATCCCGGCCGCCGCGCGCGACACCGTCATCGCCGCCGCCCAGCAGGAGGGCTACGCCTCCCGCCGCCACGAGCCCGGCACCGAGAGCGTCCACGTCGTGCCGGACCCGGACCACCCGGGCCGGATCGTCGTCGCCGAGACCTTCTCCTCCGCCGCCGCGCACCGCGCCCACCGCCGCGGCCCCTACGCCCGGAACTTCGCGGCCCTGCTCGCGGCCCTCGGCGTCACCGGCCCCGCCACCACCGTGGCCAACTACTCGCTCGCGACCGACGACGGCACCGGCCGGGTCGCGCCCAGCGGCGGCGACGACGGCCATGTGTTCACCGTGGTCGCCGAGTTCACCAACGTGCAGCCGGCGTACCGGGAGGAGTTCCTCAAGGTCGCGAAGGCGGACGGCTACCTCTCGCTGACCGGCGAACCCGGCACCCTCGGCTTCCACTTCGTGCCGGACCCGGCCGACCCGACCCGGTTCGTCTTCCTGGAGACCTTCACCGACGAGGCGGCCTTCACGGCCCACCTGAACGGCACCCCGGCCGCCGCCTACCTGGACGTGGTCGCGAAGGGCCACATCGTCGGTCCCCACTTCTTCGTCACGCTGGCGACCACCGGATTCGACAAGCCCGGCGGCTGGTCCGTCCCCAACCGCAAGGCGTAGGCAGACCCTTCGGCGGTGCGTGCCGGCCGCCCCGCACCCGACCCGGAGCCACTGCGCCTGACCGTCCGTCAGCGGTGGTTCGTAGGCTGTGCGGTGTCCGGGGTGCGGCGGTCCGGGGTCCCGTGAGGGCGGGGCGCCGGACCGCCGCACCCGTACGTGGGCCGGTGTCCCGCCGTCCCGTGTCCGACCGCGAACCCCAGGGGGAGAGCCCATGTCCGTCCAGAATGCCCTGCTCAGCGGCAAGGTCGCGCTGATCACCGGCGCGAGCAGCGGGATCGGTGCCGCCGCCGCGCGGGTCTTCGCCGCCGAGGGTGCGGCCGTCGTCCTCGCCGCCCGCCGCGAGCAGCAGCTCGCCGACCTCGTCGACGAGCTCACCGGCAAGGGGCTGGAGGCCTGCTACGCCGTCACCGACGTGACCTCGGACGCCGAGGTCGCCCGGGCGGTGCAGGCGGCCGTCTCGCGCTACGGCCGCCTCGACGCCGCGTTCAACAACGCCGGGTACGGCGCCGAGCAGACCCCGCTGCACCTGATGGAGCAGGAGGTGTTCGACCGGATCATCGACGTGAACCTGCGCGGCGTCTGGTCCTGCATGCGGCACGAGATACCCGCCATGCTGGCCGCCGGCGGCGGGGCGATCGTCAACACCAGCAGTGTCGCCGGGCTGGTCGCCACCCCGGTCGCCGCGCCGTACGTGGTCTCCAAGCACGCGGTCGTCGGCCTGACCAAGGCGGCGGCCAACGAGTACGGAGCCCAGGGGATCCGGGTCAACGCGGTGGCCCCGGGCACCACCAGGTCGGAGATGATCGAGCAGTGGCTGGCGATCCGGCCCGACATCGAGGCCCGGCTGCACGAGGCGACCCCGCAGCCGCGGACGGCCGCACCGGAGGAGATCGCCGAGGCGGCCGCCTGGCTCTGCAGCGACCGCGCCTCCTTCGTCACCGGCGCCGTCCTGCCGGTGGACGGCGGCTACACCGTGCGCTGACCCCGGCGGTGGCAGGGCCCCGCAGCACGTCCGCAGCACGCCCGATCGCCGCACGGCCCGTCCGGACTTCCGGGCGGGCCGTTCTGCATACCGACCGGTCCGTATGTCTGTCAGGGCATCAGGTGCGACCGGCCCGGTTCCGCCTGTGCACAGGCGTCCGATCGCCGGAACAAACCTACGGGATCGACTGTTTTACCGTCGGCTGTACCGGCCGGTGCACTACGATGCGCTGCGAACTGCTGCGAGGTCGGGAGGATGGCCATGGTGAGACAGGAGAGGGCGGAGCGGACGCGCCAACGGATCGTCGAGGCCGCGGCCGAAGTCTTCGACCACAGCGGCTTCGCGGGTGCGAGCGTGTCGGAGATCCTGGCCCGGGCCGGCGTCACCAAGGGCGCCCTGTACTTCCACTTCCCGTCCAAGGAGGCCATCGCGGAGGAGATCCAGGGCGCCGAGGTCGGCACCCTGGAGAGCGCCGCGACCGCCACCGGCCCCTTCCTGCAGGCCATCGTCGACGTGTCGTACGCGATGGCGGCGGCCCTGCGGGAGAGCCCGACCGTGCGGGCGAGCATCCGGCTCGCCATCGAGAGCTCCTTCTCCGAGCCCTCGCCGGGCCCCTACGTCGCCTCGATCGACCTGGTCCGCACCCTGCTGCTGCGCGCCCAGGGCGAGGGCTCCGTCCGGCTCGACCTGGACGTCGACGCCGCCGCCCGGTTCGTCATCAGTTCCTTCACCGGCACCCAGATCGTGTCCCAGGTGTTCACCCGCCGCGAGGACCTCGAGGAGCGGCTCGCCGAGCTCTGGGCGTTCATCCTGCCGGGCCTGGCCGTGCCGGAGTGGATCGGCCGCCTCCGGCTGACCGCGCCCGAGCCGGTGCCGGCCGGCTGACGCCCCGCACCTCGGCTCCGGCTCCGGCCCCGGCGGCCCTGCGGCGCACGCGCTGCCGGGCGCCGCCCCGCCGCTCCCCGTTCCGCCCGGTGTCCCGAGGATTCCGGCGCTTCCCCGGCGTTCCCCGCGTTCCCCGGATATCCCTCCGCCCCCGGCCGTCACCGGCCCGTCGAGCCGTCCGATGCGGCGAGTCTGTGCCGTCTTCGTGATTTCCCGAATGGGCTCGGCGCCGGGGGAAATACTTGTCGTGATCTGGTCATTTGATACTTATATAACAGCGACTTCGGTCGGTTTCACTCCGCGGCGGGAGCCGCGACCGGGCCTGCGGGCCCGGTCGGACCGCCCGCGGAGGCCGGAGCGCGGTTGTGGGAAGCAGAGGAGAGGTGGGTGCCGTGCCCAGTCAGGAGCGCGCCGAACGGACCAGGCGGAGCTTGATCGTCGCCGCCGCCACGGCGCTGGACGAGTCGGCGGTGGAGGTGCTGGGCGGCGACGCGCTGCCGGGCCTGGACGCGATCAGCCGGGCCGCCGGGGTGTCCAAGGGGGCGCTGTACTACCACTTCCGCTCCAAGGGTGAGCTGATCGAGGCGGTGCGCGCCGAGGCCCGCTGCGAGCTGCGCCGGCTGACCGCCGAGTGCGTGGCCGCGCACGGCCCCGGCGCAGGTCTGGACGCCGTGGTGGACGTCGCGGTGGCCGTCGCCGGACTGCTGGACCGCGACCCGGTCTGCCGCTCCGGCGTCCGGCTCGACAGCGCCGAGGGCTTCGCGCTGGCGGCCGGCGGCGGGCCGCCCGAGTGGATGGCGCCGATCGGCGCGCTGCTCGCCTCCGCGGCGGACCGCGGCGAACTCCGCGAGGGCGTGGTGCCGGAGGAGGCGGCGATGGCGCTGACCGCGATGGCCGCCGGCGTGCTGCTCATCTGCGAGCGCAACGCGGGCGTCAGCCGTACCGAGATGGTCGCCCGGCTCTGGGGGGCGGTGCTGCCCGGGCTCGCCGCGCCGCCCGCCGACGGCTGTCCGTTCCTGGCCGCGGACTGCGGAGCCGTGCCCGCTGACCTCGGCAATTGACAAACCGGTCGGTCGGTTCTTGAATCGTTCCTGCCGATGCGTGGAACGTGCGTGCACGCCTCGGAAAACCGTCGATTCGTGAAAGGACGCGGCGCATGTCACTGCAGACGGGGGGATTTGCGGCCGGGGCGGCCGAACCGACCGCACCGCAGGTCCGGGCGCTCCTGGACCGGGCCGTCGGCTTTCCCGGCCTCGCGGAGAAATACCGCGGCGCGGCGGGCGGCCGCCCCGCCGACCTCCGCGTCCTCGACCCGCTCTCCGCCGACGAACTCCGCGCGGCGGTCTGGTCCGGCGTCCGCGACGGCCTCGCCAAGGACCGCGGCGCCGTGCTCTACCTCGGCGGCGGCACCACCGCCGAACCCTCCGCGACCCTGGTGCCGAGCTGCCTGTTCGCCGGAGACATCCAGCGCGCCTGGTCCCCGCTCGCCCCCGGCGACGTCCTGCTCAACCTCTCCCGCGGCACCCGGCTCTGGCCGGTCCACGACCTGTGCAACGCGCTCGCCGCACTCTCCGGCTGCTCCGCCATCCCCTACGGCACCCCCGACACCGACGACCTCGGCCGCCTCGTCGACTTCTTCGAGCAGTGCGGCGCCACCGCGCTCGCCGCGGACACCCCCACCCTGCGCGCCCTGCTCGAACACTGCCGGCTCACCGGCCGCCGCCCGGCCTGGCTGCGCACCCTGCTCTGGGTGGGCGTCGGCCTGGACGGCGCCACCGCCCGGCTGCTCGCCGAGGTCCTCCCCGACGCCGCCGTCTGGGGCCTGTACGGCTCGGTCGAGACCTGGGCGATCGGCTGCAACGGGCCGCGCTGCGCCCGCGACGTCTTCCACCCGCTGCCGCACCAGTACGTCGAGCTGGTGGACGGCGAGATCCTGGTCAGCACCCTGCACGAGCTGGCCGTCACCCCGCTGGTGCGCTACCGCACCGGCGACACCGGCGAGTTCGCCGACTGCCCGTGCGGCGCCCCGCAGCCGGGGGTGCGGGTCCGCGGCCGCTCGGCGGACGTCCTGTCCTTCCGCGGCGCCCGCTTCGGCCGGGCCGAACTCGTCGCACTGGCCGCCTCGGTGGAGGAGGTCGCGGCGGCCGAGGCCGAGGTGCTCGACGCCGGGCTGCCCACCGAGCGACTGCAGCTCTCCGTCCGCACGGTCGCGGGCGCGGCCTCTTTGGTCTTTGATCGGGATTGGGAACGGGGCGCTGGTAGAGCTCC
>NZ_JBEYFP010000165.1:0-10773 GCF_040634455.1 Kitasatospora sp. NPDC007106 | reverse complement strand
GTGCACGGCGCCTTCTTCGACACCGTCACCGCCCGCGTCCCGCAGCGCGCCGACGAGGTCGTCGCCGCCGCCCTCGAGGCGAACATCAACATCCACAAGGTGGACGCCGACACCGTCTCGATCTCCTGCGACGAGACCACCACCCGCGAGCACGTCACCGCGCTGTGGGCCGCGTTCGGCATCACCGGCGGCGAGCTCGACGAGACCGCCGACGCGCTGCCGGCCGCCCTGCTGCGCGACGACGAGTACCTCACCCACCCGGTCTTCCACAGCCACCGCTCCGAGACCGCCATGCTGCGCTACCTGCGCCGCCTGTCGGACCGCGACTACGCGCTGGACCGCGGCATGATCCCGCTGGGCTCGTGCACCATGAAGCTCAACGCCACCACCGAGATGGAGCCGGTCACCTGGCCCGAGTTCGGCCAGCTGCACCCGTTCGCCCCGGCCGACCAGGTGCAGGGCTTCCTCAGCCTGATCCACGGCCTGGAGCAGCAGCTCGTCGAGGTCACCGGCTACGACGCCGTCTCCATCCAGCCGAACGCCGGCTCCCAGGGCGAGCTGGCCGGCCTGCTGGCCGTCCGCGCCTACCACCTGGCCAACGGCGACACCCAGCGCGACGTCTGCCTCATCCCGTCCTCCGCGCACGGCACCAACGCCGCCTCCGCGGTGATGGCCGGCATGCGCGTCGTCGTGGTCAAGACCCTGGTCGACGGCGACGTCGACGTCGAGGACCTCAAGGCCAAGATCGAGCAGTACCGCGACCAGCTCTCGGTGCTGATGGTCACCTACCCGTCCACCCACGGCGTGTACGAGACCGAGATCACCGAGATCTGCGCCATGGTGCACGAGGCCGGCGGCCAGGTGTACGTCGACGGCGCCAACCTCAACGCGCTGGTCGGCCTCGCCAAGCCGGGCAAGTTCGGCGCCGACGTGTCGCACCTCAACCTGCACAAGACCTTCTGCATCCCGCACGGCGGCGGCGGCCCGGGCGTGGGCCCGGTCGCGGTCCGCGCGCACCTCGCGCCGTACCTGCCGAACCACCCGCTGCAGGCGGAGGCCGGCCCGGCCACCGGCGTCGGCCCGATCTCGGCCGCCCCCTGGGGCTCGGCGGCGATCCTGCCGATCTCCTGGTCGTACGTCCGCCTGATGGGCGGCGAGGGCCTCAAGCGCGCCACCCAGGTGGCCGTGCTGAACGCCAACTACATCGCCAAGCGGCTCGCCCCGCACTTCCCGGTGCTCTACACCGGCCCCGGCGGCCTCGTCGCGCACGAGTGCATCATCGACCTGCGCCCGCTCACCAAGGAGACCGGCGTGACGGTCGACGACGTGGCGAAGCGCCTGATCGACTACGGCTTCCACGCCCCGACCATGTCGTTCCCGGTGGCCGGCACGCTGATGATCGAGCCCACCGAGTCCGAGGACCTGCACGAGATCGACCGCTTCTGCGAGGCGATGATCCAGATCCGCGCGGAGATCGAGAAGGTCGGCTCCGGTGAGTGGGCCGCCGAGGACAACCCGCTGCGCAACGCCCCGCACACCGCCGCCGAGCTGGCCGGCGACTGGCAGCACCCGTACACCCGCGAGGAGGCCGTCTTCCCGGCCGGCGTGAACCCCGCGGACAAGTACTGGCCGCCGGTGAGCCGGATCGACGGCGCCTACGGCGACCGCAACCTGGTCTGCTCCTGCCCGCCGCTGGACGAGTACGGCAACTGAGCCGGTAGCGCATGACGGAGAGGGCCCCGGAGGACGATTCCTCCGGGGCCCTCGCGGCGCTCCCGGCCGGTGGTGCCGGTGGTGCCGGTGGTGTGGTGCTGTGGTGGTGCCGGGTGGGTCAGGCCGCCACGGCGAGCGGGCGCCGCGGCGCGATCACCCGGCCGTCGGGCAGCAGTTCACCGGTGTCCTCGAAGAGCAGGACGCCGTTGCAGAGCAGGCTCCAGCCCTGCTCGGGGTGGCGGGCCACCGGTACGGCCGCCTCGCGGTCGGCCGACTCGGCCGAAGGACACTCAGTACGGTGCTGGCACATAGCTCGTACCCTCGCTTCGCTCGGATCCTGCCCCGCCGCACGGCACCCCCGTGGCGCGCCGCCCTGCCGGCGGATCATCCTCGCCGGCCCAGGTGTGAACCGGCGCTCCGGTGGGTAGGACAAGCCCCCACATCCGCTGGTTCCCAGTGTCGGCATCCCGAGTCCTTCCCGCAGCCTTTTTGTGACATGAGCCACAACCCGTCGCGGGAGATCACCCGTTCAGGCGGCCGACCCGTTCCGGAACGGCCGGACGGGCCACCGGGTTACTGACCCTGGTAGGTCAGGACCGATGGCCCGTCCGGGTGATGCGGAGGTGCCGGTCCGGAGGTCGCGCTCCGGCCGGCGTGCGGCGGTTCAGCTCTGGCTGAGCAGCATCGCGGCGCCGCCGAGCGGAGGGCGTTCCAGCGCCGCCAGCAACTCGCCCGCCCGGTAGATCCGGTGGGCCGTCACCCCGAGCGGTGCGGGGGAGAGCGGGATCAGCAGGTCGTCCCCGCCGTCCGGCGCCGAACCGTTCAGCCACAGCGCCGTGGCGTAGTGCCCCGGCATCGTCAGCAGTCGGGGCAGCCGGATCGTCCGTGAACCCTGCGCGAGCTGCCAGGCCTGCCGCAGCGCCTGGACGGTGGAGTCGAGGTAGGGGCCGGCCGCGAAGTGCGAGAAGGTGTGCCCGGCCACCGTCTCCGTCACCTCCGCCGCCGCGACGACGACGCCGCTGCCCTGCTTGATGAGGAACCGCCAGCCGGTGCGCCGCGCGGTGCCCAGCGCGGACCCCTCCAGTACGTACACGGCCAGCGGATGCGCGGGGAGCAGCGGGCCGGCGGTATGGCGCAGCGCGGCGGCTGCGGGCTTGCTCAGCGCACCCTCGTCGTCGAGGGCGGCCAGTACGGCGCGCAGGGCGCTCGGCGGTGGCTGGGGGGTCTGCAGAGTCATGGCGGGTCGCCTCTCCGTGCGAGATCGGCGTGCGAGTGCGGCATACCGGCGTGGCGGGACCTGGCCGTGTCCGGTTGGGCATGATCGCGGTGCGGGCACGGAACCACGCGAGCACGAGGTTGTCGTGCGGCGGGAAACCGGCCGGAAGCGCAGTGCGAATTCTACTCGAACAGGTGCGCAGGGTGACCTTCTTATCACGTTCGGTGTGGGGCAGCAAGTCCGATCGTGGCTGACGGTCCGTCAGTTCTTGCCCTCGTCACCGCGTTCGAGACCCCGGGCTATCGATCTTCCGGATGGGCATGATGCATGCACGGTCGACCTAGGGGAGGAGGACGCTCATGGGCGAGAAGGTCGCGGCCACTCGCGCTGAACTGTCCGACCGGCAGCTGTACCGGCGCAAGCTCCAGTCCTGTCTGGACGTGTTCGAGCGGATGCTGCGCGAGGGACGTTTCGACCGCCCCAGAGCGATGATGGGCCTGGAGATCGAGCTCAACCTGGCCGACGAGCAGGGCATGCCGGTCATGCGGAACGCACAGGTGCTGGAGTCCATCGCCTCGGCCGACTTCCAGACCGAGCTGGGCCGTTTCAACATCGAGGTCAACGTCGCCCCGCGGCGGCTCGGCGGGCACGTCCTGGAGGAGCTCCGCGAGGAGGTCGACACCTGCCTGCGCTACGCGGACCGGCAGGCGGCCGACGCCGGCGCCCGGATCGTCATGGTCGGAATCCTGCCGACCCTCGACCTGGACCACACCGGCCTGGACGCCATGTCGCACAACAACCGCTACAGCCTGCTCAGCGACCAGATCCTGGCCGCCCGCGGCGAGGACATCGCGCTGGACATCGAGGGCGTCGAGCACCTCGCGGTCGAGTCGGTCTCGATGGTCGCGGAGGCCGCGGCCACCTCGCTCCAACTCCACCTGCAGGTCACGCCGGAGAAGTTCGCACCCGTGTGGAACGCGGCCCAGGCGGTCTCCGCCTGCCAGGTCGCGCTCGGCGCCAACTCGCCGTTCCTGTTCGGCCGCGAACTGTGGCGCGAGACCCGCCCGGTGCTCTTCCAGCAGGCCTGCGACACCCGTTCGGCGGAGCTCAAGGCACAGGGCGTGCGCCCCATCACCTGGTTCGGGGAGCGCTGGGTGGACTCCGCGCTGGACCTCTTCGCCGAGAACCTCCGCTACTTCCCGGCCCTGCTGCCGATCTGCGACGACGAGGACCCGGTCAAGGTGCTCGCCTCCGGCGGCGTCCCCAAACTCGCCGAGATGCGGCTCCACAACGGCACCATCTACCGCTGGAACCGTCCCGTCTACGACGTCGCCGACGGCATCGCCCACCTCCGGGTGGAGAACCGCTGCCTGCCCGCCGGGCCCACCGTCACCGACGTCCTCGCCAACGCCGCCTTCTACTACGGGCTGGTCCGCGTCCTCGCCGAACAGTCCCGGCCGGTCTGGACGAGGCTGCCCTTCGAACGCGCCGACGAGAACTTCCACACCGCGGCCCGGCACGGCATCGACGCCGTCCTGCACTGGCCCCGGCACGGCCGGGCCGGCCGCGGCGGCACCGCCCCGACCCCCGTCACCGAGCTCGTGCTGAACGAGCTGCTCCCGCTCGCCCACCAGGGCCTCGACGAATGGGGCATCGAACCCGCCGACCGCGACCGCTACCTCGGCGTCATCGAACAGCGCTGCCTGCGCCGCACCAACGGCGCCTCCTGGCAGGCCGCCACCGTGCACCGGCTGCGCGAGCACTTCGGCATGGACCGCACCGCCGCCATCGCCGCGATGACCCGCAGGTACGTGGAGTACATGCGCACCGGCGAACCGGTGCACACCTGGCCGGTCGGCTGACCGGCCGCGCCCCGCCGCCCGCGACCGGTGCCCGCCACCGGCCGCTCGCGGCGGGGCGCCCTCATCCGCGTGTGCGAGGATGATCGGCCCGGAGGCCGTCCGTGCCGACGGGCCCGCGCGCCGGCCGGCCGCGGGGAGCGAGCCGCCGCGCGGGAGACCAGGTGACCAGCGTTACGACCGAGCCGGAGACCGGCACCCCGGCCCGCCGCCTGCTCGGCGTCGAGCTGCTCATCGTGCTCGGCCTCTCCCTCGGGGCCAGCGGCATCGCCGCCCTGATCAGCTTCGCCGACTCGCTGACCCAGCCGATCGCGCTCGGCCAGCAGGTCGCCACCCTCAACGGCTCCCGCGCGCCGGGCCGGCCCTGGATCGACCTCGCCTGGCAGCTCTACTACATCGCCCGCGGACTCATGCCCGTCGTGCTGGTCGGCTACCTGCTGGTGCGGGAGGGCGCCTCGCTGCGGGTGCTCGGCTTCGACCTCCGGGACAAGGCGCGGGACCTCGGGCGCGGCGCGCTGGTCGCCGCCGCGATCGGCGGCACCGGACTCGGCCTCTACCTCGCCGCCCAGGCCGCCGGCTTCAACCTCACCGTCGCCCCCTCCGGTCTGCCGGACGTCTGGTGGCGCATCCCCGTCCTGATCGGCTCGGCCTGGCAGAACGCGATCCTCGAAGAGGTCGTCGTGGTCGGCTACCTGCTGCGGCGGCTCGGCCAGCTGGGCTGGTCCTGGCCGGCGATCGTGGTCACCAGTGCGGTGCTGCGCGGGTCGTACCACCTGTACCAGGGCGTCGGCGGGCTCGTCGGCAACATGGTCATGGGCGTGGTCTTCTGCCTGCTGTACCGCCGCTGGGGCCGGGTGATGCCGCTGGTCGTCGCCCACGCCCTGATCGACACCGTCGCCTTCGTCGGCTACGCCCTCCTCGCCGGGCACGTCAGCTGGCTGCCCACGCCCTGACGGCCGCCCCGGGCGGCGGCCCCCACGGCCCCCGAATGCGGTTGCGGTGGGGGCGGTGGGCGGGGGAAGGATGTGTCCATGGACAGTGCAGCGGATGAGGTGGAACAGGCGATCGCGGGGGAGCTGCAGCTCATGGATCCGCGGGTGCGCTCCTCGCCGGAGCTCGCCGGCCGGCTCCTCGACCCCGGGTTCGTGGAGGTCGGCGGGTCGGGGCGGCGGTGGACGTACGCGACGATGCTCGCGGAGCTGGCGGGCCACCCGGGCGGTTCGGCGGACGGGCCTCAGTACGAGCCCTCGGAGATCTCGGGCGTGCGGCTCGCGCCGGGGCTGGTGCACCTGACGTTCGAGGCGGTGCTGGGCGGGTGCCGCAGCCGGCACAGCTCGATCTGGCGCAGGGGCCGGGACGGCGGCTGGCGGATGTACTACCACCAGGCCACCCGCGTCCCGCCCGGCGTGGATCAGTGACGCGGGCGCCGGAAGGCGCGGGGCGGGCGCCGGAGCAGGCGGTCGACGTGGTGGCGTTCGAGCCCCTGGTGGGGGTCGACCGGGATCAGCAGGCGGTCCGGGCGCAGCAGTGAGTTCCGGACGAGCCGGGGCGGGATGACGTCGTCGATCCACGCGAACGGGCGGCCCGCCGCGTGCCGGAGGATCGGGGCCCACTTGAAGCCGGAGAACAGCTCGGCGAGCCTCGTCCGCGGGTCGCCGGGCTGCCGGACGTAGCGGTTGACCCCCACCACCGGCAGCTCCGGCAGGCCGAGCAGCGGTGCGAGGTGCTCGTTGGCGGACTCCTGCCAGGTGGTGGCCCAGCACAGCCGGTAGGTGCCGGAGAGCTCCCGCAGCCACTCGCCGTGGACGGGGGAGAGCAGCACCTCGTACCCGAGCAGTTCGTGGCGTCGGAAGCCGTCCGCCGGGTACGGGTCGGCGGGGTTGAGCACCCCGTCGACGTCGATGTACAGCAGTGGTGCGTCCGGCATGCCTTCTCCCCCTCGGCCTGTACCGGTGACGGACGCGCCGCGGGGCCGCCCGGTTGCTCAGACGCCGACCGGTTCGGTGGTGCCGGCCGGTTCGCGGGCGCCGGCCGGTTCGGTGGCGTCGGCCGGTTCGCGGGCGCCGGCCGGGGCAGGCCCGGGCAGCGGACGGCTGAGCTGGCGGACCTCGGGGACGACGAGGACGGCGGCGGCCAGGGCGAGCGTGACGAGCGCGCATGTCCACAGCGCGCCGTCCAGGCCGAGCGCGTCGGCGGCGGGCCCGGCCATCGCGGTGCCGAGCGGGGTGAGCGCGATCGAGCCGAGGTGGTCGTACGCGCTGACCCGGGAGAACATCTCGGACGGGATCTCCTGCTGCAGCGCGACCATCCAGTTGACGCCGAAGACGGTGACGCCGGCGCCGGAGACGAACATCGCCGCGACCAGCACGGGCAGCTCGGTGCGGGCCGCGAGGGCCAGTCCGGGCAGCGCGAAGAGGAAGACGCCCCCGTTGCCGGTGAGCAGGATGCGGCGCGGCTGCCAGCGGGTCATCAGGACGCCGGCCGCGACCATGCCGATGCCGAAGGCGGCCATCGCGACGCCCCAGGCGCGGGCACCGCCGAAGCGGAGGTCGGCGACGACCGGCCCGTACACCGTCTCCACCGCGCCGACGCAGGCGACCACCACGGAGAACTGCAGCACCACCGCCCAGAGCCACCGCCGGGAGGCGAACTCGCGCCATCCGAGCCGGAGCTCGTGGACGAGACCGCTCTCGTGGGCGGCGTCGCGGGGTGCCGGGGAGACCTTCAGGAAGACCCGCAGGCCGCCCGCGACGGCGAAGCCGACCGCGTCCAGCACCAGCACCCAGCCGGGCCCGACCGCGGCGGTCAGCGCGCCGCCGAGCGCCGCACCGCCGATCTGCGCGCCGTTCATCGCCATCCGGTAGACCGAGAACGCCTTGCCGGCGTGCTCGGCGGCCACGCTCTCCATGATCATGCCCTCGGAGGCGGGCGCGTAGAACGCCTGGCCGGCGCCGCCCGTGGCGGAGAGCAGCACCAGCGCCCAGACCGGCGGCGCGCCGGACAGCACCAGGGCCGCCAGCACCGCCTGGGAGATCGCGTTGAAGAGGTTGGCGGCGACCATCACGTGGTGCCGCGGCAGCCGGTCCGCGAGCGCGCCGCCCACCAGCAGGAAGAGCACCAGCGGGACGAGCCGCGCCGCCGTCACCCAGCCCACCTCGGTGGTGGAGCCGCCCGCCTCCAGCACGGCGAACGCGGTGGCGATCGGCGCGGCGGCGTTGCCGAGCCCGCTGACCACGGTGGCGGCCGTCTGGATACGGAAGTTCCGTCCCGCCCAGGCGAACGGGCGGGGTGCGGAGGGGCCGGTGGGTGCGTCGGCGGGGGAGGCGGGGGAGGTCACCCGGAGACTATCGGTGTTCCGCCGCGCGATGTCCATCCGGTTTCCGGTGCCCGCCGTCCGGTGGGGACGGCCCGGGCACGCACCCGGTCGGGCGGCTCAGCCGAGGTGGCCCCAGAGGAAGCTGAGCGTGCGCTGCCAGGCGATGTCGGCCTGCAGCGGGTCGTAGGTGCCGGCCAGGTTCTCGTCGTTCATGAAGGCGTGTCCGGCCGGGTAGAAGTGGATCTCCGGCCGCCGGTCGGTGGCCTCGCCGATCAGCATCGCGGCCTCGTCCACCGCCTCCTGGGGGATCGAGCGGTCCTCCTCGCCGTAGTGGCCGAGCACGTGGGCGGTCAGGCCGCGGTAGTCGTAGTCCGGGATCCTCGGCAGGCCGTAGAAGGGGACCACCGCGGCGACCCGGTCGCCCTCCTGCGCGGCCAGCACCAGGGCGAACCCGCCGCCCATGCAGAACCCGACGACGCCGACCGCGTCGCCGACCACGTGCGGCAGCCCGAGCAGGAGGTCGACCGCACCACGCAGGTCGCGGGCGGCCCGGTCGGTCGGCAGCTCGCGCAGCATCCGGGCGGCCTCCTCCCGGTCGTGCGTGGTGGCGCCGCCGAACAGGTCCGGCGCGAGGGTGACGAAGCCCTCGGCGGCGAACCGGTCCACCATCGACACCATGTGCGAGGTCAGGCCCCACCACTCCTGGACGACCACCAGTGCCGGACCGGTGCCCTGCGGCGGCACCGCCAGGTAGCCGTGTGCCGTGCCCCCGTTGCTAGGGAAGGTGACGTTCTGCGGGGAACTGCCCATGGCCTCTCCGTGGGGTGGGCCGCGTGAACGCGGCGGGGCGGCGGGTGCGGGGACGATGCTATGCGCGGCGGCGGTGCGGCACGGGGGACGCGCACCGCGCCGATCGGGTGAGCGGCCCCGGCCGTCAGCCCATCTCCTCCAGGGCCCGCCCCTTGGTCTCCCGGATGCAGAAGACCACGAACGGGATGGAGAGGAGCGCGAACCCCGCGTAGACGGCGTAGGTTGCCGACAGGTTCCAGTCGGCGAGGTCCGGGAAGGAGACGGTGATCGCCCAGTTGGCGATCCACTGTGCGGAGGCCGCCACCGACAGCGCCAGCGCCCGGATCCGGTTGGGGAACATCTCGCCGAGCAGCACCCAGACCACCACGCCCCAGGAGAAGGCGAAGCAGAACACGAAGACGTGCGCGGCGACCAGGGCGACCGTGGCGTAGGTCTGGTCGAGCGTCGCGCTGTCGCCGGTGCCCTGCCGGAACGAGAACGCCCAGGCGGCGGTGCCCAGCGAGAGGGCCATGCCGACCGAGCCCGCCAGGGCCAGCGGCTTGCGGCCGATCCGGTCGACCAGGGACATCGCCAGCACCGTGCCGATCACGTTGACGATCGAGGTGGAGAGGCTGATCAGCAGGGAGTTCGACTCGTTGATGCCGACCGACTGCCAGAGGAAGGACGAGTAGTAGAAGATCACGTTGATGCCGACGAACTGCTGGAAGACCGAGGCGCCGATGCCGACCCAGACGATCGGCAGCAGCCCGAACCGCCCGCCCAGCAGGTCCTTCGCCCGCGGCTTGTGCGCGGACTCCAGCACCGCCCGGATCTCGGCGATCCGAGCGTCCAGGTCCACGTCCGGGCCCTCCACCTCGGCGAGCACCTCGCGGGCCTGCTCCTCGCGCCGGTCGGCGATCAGGTAGCGCGGCGACTCCGGGATCGCCAGCGCCATCAGCCCGTACACCAGCGCGGGGATCGCCTCCACGCCGAGCATCCACTGCCAGGCCTGGATGCCGCCGAGGTGGTTGGTGGACTCGCCACCGGCCGCCTGGTTGAGCGCGTAGTTGGCGAGCTGCGAGACGGTGATGCCGAGCACGATCGCCAACTGCTGGAAGGAGGCCAGCCGGCCCCGGTACGCGGTCGGTGCCACCTCGGCGATGTAGGTGGGGGCGATCACCGAGGCGATGCCGATCGCGATGCCGCCGACGACCCGCCAGAAGCCGAGCAGGCCGATGCTCGGCGGGAACATCGAGCCGACGCCGCTGATCGCGAACAGCACCGCGGCCAGCAGCATCGTCCGGACCCGGCCGAGGTGGTCGGCGAGCCGGCCGGCGATCACCGCGCCGAACGCCGAGCCGAGCAGCGCGATCGCGACGACGAACGCCGTCGTGCCGTTGCCCACTTCGAAGTGCTGCTGAATGCCCGTCACCGCACCGTTGATGACGGCGCTGTCGTAGCCGAAGAGGAAACCGCCCATCGCGGCCGCGGCCGAGATGAAGACGACGTGGCCGAGGTGGTCCTCGGCGTCCGGCGGGGAGATGGACACGCGAGCGGCTCCTCGGCGGTCGGCGGCCCTCCTGCTCGGCCGGATGGACAGGGCACGTCCCACAGTCCATCAGTTCCGCGCCCCCACCGCCCGCCGGGCCGGGCCGGCCGGGCGACGGAGGTCACCCGGACGCCGTCACCCGGATGCCCGGACACGCCGGCCCGGCCAGGAACCGTCGTCAAAGGGTGCTCGGGCGGTCGGTTCAGGGGCGCGTGGGGGCCTTCGGCCGGGATATGCCCCCACGCGCCCCATGCGGTGTCCGTGTGCCCTTTGAAGACACGTCCTACGGCCGAGCGGCCCGGCCGGGGCGCGGGCCGTCGGCCGAGGCCGC
>NZ_JBEYFP010000164.1:0-10814 GCF_040634455.1 Kitasatospora sp. NPDC007106 | reverse complement strand
CCTCGACGAGACCGCCAACGCCATCGGCGAGGGCCAGTTCGCCACCTGCATCTGCCTGGTCTACGACCCCGTGGACCGCACCTGCACGGTCGCCTCGGCCGGGCACCTGCCGCCCGTCCGGATCGCCCCGGACGGCACCGCCAGCACGGTCGACCTGCCGCCCGGCGTCCCGCTCGGCATCGGCGGCGCCGGTTTCGAGAGCGTCGAGTTCACCCTGCCGGTCGGTGCGACCGTCGCCCTCTACACCGACGGACTGATCGAACGCCGGGGCCAGGACATCGACGAGGGCATCGCCCTGCTCGCCCGCACCCTCGCCGGCCGCCCGCGGACCCTGGAGGAGAGCGCCGACGCGGTGCTCGCCGCGCTGGTCGCCGAGGGCACCGACGACGACATCGCGATGATCCTCGCCCGCGCGCTGCCCGTCCCCGCCGAGCGGATCGCCACCCTCGACCTCCCGGGCGAGGGCCCGCTGCCCGCGCAGGCCCGCCGCTTCACCCGGGCCACCCTGCAGGCCTGGGGCCTGGCCGGGCACTCGGACTTCGCGGAACTGATGGTCAGTGAACTCGTCACCAACGCCCTGCTGCACGCCGATGCGCCGCGCCGGCTGCGGCTCTACCGCGACGACCGCACGCTGACCGTCGAGGTCTCCGACGCCGGCGGCCAGTCGCCGCGGCTGCGCTCCTCGGCCGAGGAGGACGAGGGCGGCCGCGGGATGCACCTGGTCAGCGAACTCGCCCACCGCTGGGGCACCCGCCCCACCAAGGAGGGCAAGGTGGTCTGGGCCGAGGTCGAACTTCCTTACCGCGCCGGATAGTTGTTCGAGGAATTCGCCGATTTCCCGCACGGTGCCCGCTGCCGTGCCCGACGATGGAGGTCCGAGCACCGAGCGGCGCGCGGCCGGCCGGCCCCGCGGCGGCAGAGGGGGATCCGAGCGCATGCCCGTGCACCTGGGGGAGCGGTACACGCTGTCCTTCGCCTGCCTGGCCGAGGTGAAGTCGGCCGGTACCGTGGTCACCACCCGGTGGAAGGTCAGCCAGCTGTCCTCGCCGGAGTACCTCCGTCCGCGCGAGGGCGCCGCCACGACCCTCTTCCGCTGCCCGACCTGCCGGACGGACTTCACCGTCCGGGTGGAGAGCCTGGCCAAGGCCCGGGCGAAGCGGCTCGCCAACCTGGTGGCCGGCGTGGTGCTGCTCGCCCTGCTGCTGCTCTGGGTGCCGATGCTGGTGCACTACGGCGGGCAGACGGTGGACGAGTCCCAGGCCGACTCGACCGTCGGCACCATCGGCCTGCTCGTCCTGGCGACGGCCGTCTCGTTCGTCGGCGGCCTGACCGCCTTCAAGGTGGGCCGTGCCTACACCGGGATCAACAAGCTGCGCAGGACCACCGGCGAGGGCCGGCCCTCCGTCCGGGTGAGGGGCCACAAGTTCTGGCCGTAGCGGGCGTCAGCCGCCGTCGGTGCCGCGGGACCTGACGCCGGGCCAGTCGAGGCGGAGCTGCTGGGCGCGGGGCAGCGAGGCGACCACCAGGTCGTACGAGTCCTCGATCATGTCCAGGACCAGCCGGGCGGGCAGCGAGCCGTCCAGCAGCACGGTGTTCCAGTGGCGCTTGTTGAGGTGCCAGCCGCCGGTGATCGCCGGGTGCTCGGCCCGCAGCCGGACGGCCAGGTCGGGATCGCACTTGAGGCTCACCGACAACGGCGAGCCCTCCAGCGCGCTGAGGGCGAACATCTTCCCGCCGACCTTGAACACCGAGGTCTCGGCGTTGAACGGGAAGGTCTCCTCGGCGCCGTTCAGTGCCAGGCAGGCCGTCTTGAGGGCTTCGGGCGTCATGCCCCCAGTCTGCCCCGCCGCACCGACAGCCCGTCGGACGGGCCGCCGGTGCGGCGGAGGGGTGCGGTCACCCGGTGTCCGCACCCCGCGCGCCTGCCGGCACCAGCAGGCGCAGCGCACCCGGCACCACCTCGACCTGCACCGGCAGCGGGCCGATGTACTCGCCGTCGGCGTAGGCGGTGATGCCGGGGGACTCGATGCGCAGCGAGGAGGTCCGGTGGATCTCGACCTCCTGGTGCTGCACGTGGGTGCCCTTGAAGACGGTCGGGAAGAACCGGGCCACCTTCAGCCGCGGCATCGCCCGGACGACCGTCAGGTCGAACAGCCCGTCGGCCGGGTCGGCCTGCGGGCACATCCGCATGCCGCCGCCGTAGCTGCTGGTGTTGCCCACCGCGGCGAGCACGAGGTCGCGCTCGATGACCGTGCCGTCCGCCAGCACCAGGCGGAACGGCAGCGGCCGCAGGTTGGCGAACTCGACCAGGATCGCCAGGTTGTAGCGCATCCGGCCGCGCGGCCACCGCAGCCGGTTGGTGCGGTCGCTGACCAGCGAGTCGAAGCCGGTGGCGAGCACCGAGCCGAACCAGCGCCCGGTGCCGTCCGCGGTGGTGGCCCGGCCCAGGTCGACGGTGGCGGTGCGGCCCGCGGCGATCACGTCGGCGGCCGCCTCCGGGTCGCCGAGCGGCAGCCCGTATGCGCGGGCGTGGTCGTTGCCGGTGCCGGCCGGGACGATGCCCAGCGGGGTGCCGGTGCCGGCCAGGGCCTGCAGCGCGAGGCTGATCATGCCGTCGCCACCGGCGGTGACCAGGGCGTCCACACCGCGGCCGACCGCCTCCCGGGCGAGCCGGATCGCGTCCTCGGGGTCGGCGCCCGCCGTGTTCAGCACCTCGATGCCGTGCTCCCGCAGCCGGGCGGTGGCCCGGCGGGCGGCCTTCTCGGCGTGCCCGCCGCCCGCGGCGGGGTTGGTGAGCACCATGACGCTGCGCGGCGGCCGGCCGGCCGCGGCGGCGGTCACCTTTGTCCTCCCGGGAAGCCCGGGCCTTCAGCCGGGGTAGATGGTGGTCCCCCCGCCCGGAGGGCGGGAGACGGTCCTCGGTCCGGAGTCGTGAAGCGGCAGAGTGATCTTCGGAGGTTGGGGCGTGAGTCGTTGTCAGTGGCCATCGGTAGGTTGGTCTCGTGCACCTTCGGTACTCCTATCGCGTCTATCCGACGGCGGGTCAGTGCGCTGCGCTGGCACGTACGTTCGGGTGTGCAAGGGTGGTGTACAACGACGCTCTCGCGGCGCGGAAGGAAGCCAGGAAGGCCGGTCGGCCGTACCCCAGGAGCACCGACTTGCAGAAGTCGGTGATTACCTTGGCGAAGAAGACGCCGGAGCGGGCGTGGCTCGCCTCGGTCGGAGTGGACCCCTTGATCCAGTCCCTGCGGGACCTGGACACCGCGTACCGGAACTTCTTCAACTCCGTGTCCGGTAAGCGCGTCGGTCGGCCGGTCGGGCTGCCCCGGTTCAAGAGCCGGAAGGACAATCGGCAGTCGCTGCGATTCACCCGCAACGGGTTCCGTATCCGGGGCAACGGGAAGCTGAACCTGGCGAAGATCGGCGACGTGCGCGTCAAGTGGTCCCGCGAACTCCCGGCGAACCCGTCGTCCGTGACGATCGTGCTCGATGCAGCAGGGCGTTACCACGCCTCCTTCGTGGTGGACGTGGAACCCGAAGGCCTGCCCGAGGTCGGCGACGAGATCGGTGTCGACCTCGGGCTGACCAGCTACGCCGTCATGTCCACCGGTGAGGTGATCGACAACCCGCGGTTTCTTCGCAAGGCGGAGAAGAAGCTCAGGGCCGCACAGCGGGAACTGTCCCGCAAGGCCAAGGGCAGCAGGAACCGGGCCAAGGCGCGCAGAAAGGTCGCCAGGGCGCACGCCAAGGTGGCCGACACCCGCATGGACTGGATGCACAAGCAGACCACCAGGTTGATCGGCGAGAACCAAGTCGTGTACCTGGAAGATCTGAACGTGCGCGGCCTCGCGCGGGGTCTCCTGGCCAAGTCCGTCCACGACGCCGGATGGGCCACCTTCCGGCGCCTGCTCGAAGAGAAAGCCGCGCGCCACGGGCGCACCGTCGGCGTCGTGCACCGTGCGTTCCCGTCCTCCCAGCTCTGCTCGGAGTGCGGACACCGCGGCGGTCCCAAGCCCCTGCACGTGAGGGAGTGGGTCTGTGGTGCGTGTGGTGTGCTGCACGATCGCGACCTCAATGCTGCTCGGAACATCCTGGCCGCCGGGCAGGCGGACAGGCTAAACGCCCCTGGAGGGCCGGTCAGTCCCGGCGTGGCGATCCCACGCCGGGCGCGGCCCGGCGAACGGGGAACCCTCCTCGGCGACCTGCGGACCACGGGTGTCCGTGCTGCAGGCGCGGGAGGAATCCTCGTCCTCCGGGACGGGGAGGATGTCAAGGGATCAGCTTGCCGGGGTTGAGGATGCCGACCGGGTCGACGGCGTCCTTGACGGCACGGAGGATCTTCACGCCGAGCGGGCCGATCTCCTGCTCCATCCACGGGCGGTGGTCGGCGCCGACCGCGTGGTGGTGGGTGATGGTGCCGCCGTTCGCCATGATGGCGTCGCAGGCGGCTCGCTTGGCCGCGTCCCACTGGGCGATCGGGTCGCCCTGCTGGGCGCCGACCACGGTGAAGTAGAGCGAGGCGCCCGTCGGGTAGACGTGCGAGATGTGGCAGAGCACCAGGCCGTTGGCGCCGAGCCCGGCCTGCAGCGCGGCCGTGACGGCCGTCCGGAGCCGGTCCAGGTTCGCCCAGTCGGTGGCGGTCTCCAGGGTCTCGCAGAGCGCGCCGCTGTCCAGCAGCGCGTCGCGCAGGTACGGGGCGGAGAACCGGCCGTGCTCCCAGCCGACGGCCGGCTCGGCGCCCAGCGAGGTGCCGCCGGCGGCGAGCATGACGGCCCGGGTCCGCTCGTGGCGGGCCTCGGCCTGCTCCTTGGTGCCCTCGAAGACGGTGACGGCCAGGCAGCCGCCGGTGACCTGGGTACCGCCGATCTTCTCGGTCATCGCCAGGTTGACGGCGGTCTCGGCCTCGTCCGACAGCCGGATCACCGTCGGGCCGGTGCCCTGCTGCTCGACGGCGCGCAGTGCGGCGGCGCCGGTGGCGAAGTCGGGGAAGCTCCAGGCCTCGTGGACCTTGGCGGCGGGCAGCGGGTGGATCCGCACCCGTACCCGGGTGATGACGCCGAAGACGCCCTCGGAGCCGAGGAACAGCTCGCGCAGGTCCGGGCCGGCGGCCGAGGCGGGGGCACGGCCCAGGTCCAGCACCCCGGCCGGGGTGACCACGCGCAGACCGCGGACCATCTCGTCGAAGCGGCCGTGGCCGGCCGAGTCCTGGCCGGAGGAGCGGGTGGCGGCGAAGCCGCCGACGGTCGCGTAGCGGAAGCTCTGCGGGTAGTGGCCGAGCTCCCAGCCGCGCTCGGCGAGCAGCTCCTCGGCGCGCGGGCCGGTGAGGCCGGCGCCGAGCACCGCCTCGCCGGAGACCTCGTCGAGCGCGTGCAGGGCGTCCAGGCGGCGCAGGTCGAGCGAGACGACGGCGCCGAAGGAACCGCGGACGGGGTCGAGGCCGCCGACCACGCTGGTGCCGCCGCCGAAGGGCACCACGGCGATCCGGCGCTCGGCGCAGACCGCGAGGACGGCGGCGATCTCCTCCTCGCTGCCGGGCAGCAGCACCGCGTCCGGCGCGTCCTGCGGCTCGCGGCTGCGGCGGCGCAGCAGGTCCGGGGTGGACTTGCCGCCGGCCCGGGGCAGCCGGTCCGCGTCGGCCGTGCTGAGGTGCGCGGCGCCGACCACGGCCGCGAGGGCGGTGACGTCCTCGGCGGCGAGGGCGGAGGGCCGCAGCCGGACGTCCTCGGCGGCGAGCGGCGCGGCCGCGGCGTCCGCCGAGACGCCGAGGGCGGCGGCCAGCAGGCCCTTGACGTCCTCGGGGAGCGGCTTGGCGAGGGCCGGGTCGCCCCAGGCGTCCCACTTCATCGGGGGGAGGGGCAGCGCGGCGGCGCCGTCCTGACCTGCTTGCGTCTCAGATGCCATGCGTTACAGTATTACGCATTATGTCAAGCAGTAACGAGACCGGGCCGACGGGCCCCGCCGCACCGGCGACGAGCACCGACGACGCGATCCTCGACGCCGCCGCCCACCTGGTCGTCCACCTCGGCGTCCAGCGCACCCAACTGGCGGAGATCGCCCGCCGCGCCGGGGTCAGCCGACCGACCGTCTACCGCCGCTGGCCGGACGTCCGCGCGGTCATCGGCGCCCTGCTCACCCGCGAGATCCGCCGCACCCAGGAGCAGGTCGTCCTCACCGGCGAGGACCGCGAGGCCTTCGTCGACGCCGTCGTCGAGGTCGCCGTCCGGCTGCGCGACCACCCCGTGATCGGCGCCCTGCTGCACTCCGACACGATCACCGAGTACGTCGTCGAACGGCTCGGCACCAGCCAGCGCGGCCTGCTCGACGCCATCGGCGCCGCCGTCCTCCAGGGCCAGCGGCACGGCTCCATCCGCGCCGGCGAACCCACCGAGATGGCCGCCATGGTGCTGCTCATCGCCCAGTCCACCGTCCAGTCGCACCGCATGGTCGCGCAGCTGCTGCCCGAGCAGGCCTGGCGCCGCGAACTGGCCCGCGCCCTGAACGGCTACCTCGCACCCTGACCGCCGCCACCTGACGCCGCCCCGCCCGCCGCCGCCTGCCGCCGACCCGAACGGATACCCCGCGCCGTGACCTCTGCCGCTGCCGCCTCCGCAGCCGGATTCGCCGGAACCAGCGCCCTCAACGCCCGCCGCCGGACGGCCGAACTCGCCGCCCTCGGCGACACCCCGGACATCGACCTGCTGGTCGTCGGCGGCGGCATCACCGGCGTCGGCACCGCCCTCGACGCGGCCGCCCGCGGGCTGCGCACCGTGCTGGTCGAATCCCGCGACCTCGCCTTCGGCACCAGCCGCTGGAGCTCCAAGCTCGTCCACGGCGGCCTGCGCTATCTCGCCTCCGGCCGGATCGGGGTCGCCCGCGAGAGCGCCGTCGAGCGCGGCATCCTGATGACCCGCACCGCCCCGCACCTGGTGCGCGCCCTGCCGCAGCTCGTCCCGCTGCTGCCCTCCGTCGGCCGCGGGCAGGCCGCGCTCGTCCGGGCCGGCTTCCTGGCCGGCGACGCACTGCGGGCCGTGGCCGGCACGCCCGCCGCCGTGCTGCCCCGGGTCCGCAGGATCGGCGCCGAGGAGACCGTCCGGCTGGTCCCCGCCGTCCGCACCGCCGGGCTGTCCGGTGCGCTCGTCGCCCACGACGGCCAACTCGTCGACGACGCACGGCTGGTGGTCGCCGTCGCCCGGACGGCCGCGCACCACGGGGCGACCGTGCTCACCCGGGTCCGCGCCGACCGGGTCACCGGCACCTCCGCCCGGCTCACCGACACGCTCACCGGCGAGACCCTCACCGTGACCGCCCGCGCCGTCGTCAACGCCGCCGGCGTCTGGGCGGGCGAGGTCGACGACGCCGTCCGGCTGCGGCCCAGCCGCGGCACCCACCTGGTGCTGGACGCCGCCGCCCTCGGCCACCCGCGGGCCGCCCTCACCGTGCCGGTGCCCGGCTCCACCAGCCGCTTCGTCTTCGCCCTGCCGCAGCAACTCGGCCGGGTCGCCGTCGGCCTCACCGACGAGGACGCCCCCGGACCGATCCCGGACGAGCCGCAGCCGACCGGAACCGAGATCGCCTTCCTGCTCGACACCGTGAACACCGCGCTGCAGACCGCCCTCACCCGCGAGGACGTCCGCGGCGCCTTCGCCGGCCTGCGCCCCCTCATCGACACCGGCGGCGGCGCCACCGCCGACCTCTCGCGCAAGCACGCCGTGCTCGACTCCCCGAACGGTGTCATCACCGTCGTCGGCGGCAAGCTGACCACCTACCGGCAGATGGCCGAGGACGCCGTCGACACCGCCGTCCGCCTCCGCGGACTCTCCGCCGGGCCCTGCCTCACCCGCCGTCTGCCCCTGGTCGGCGCCCCCGGCCGCAGCGACAGCCGGCCCACCGCCGGTCTGCCCGCCTCCCTCGTCGCCCGCCACGGCGGCCTCGCCGCCGACGTCGCCGCCGCCGCGGTCCCCCGGCCCCTGGAGCCGGTGGCCGAAGGCCTCGACGTCACCCGCGCCGAGATCGCCTACGCCCTCACCCACGAAGGCGCCCTCGACACCGAGGACGTCCTGCACCGCCGCACCCGCATCGGCCTCGTCCCCGCCGACGCCGACCGCGCCCGCCCCGCCGTCGACGAGATCACGACCGCCTGAGGGGCTATCACATCCCCCGCCACCTTCGCCAAGTGCCGACGGCGCCGGCCGTCCGGCCGCTAGCCTGACGGCCAGTCGAACGGGCGTGGGGTGCGCCCGCACAGCTGTGGGGGTGGGGTATGGAGATCGGTCTGGCCGACGCCGTGGACGCCGTGCGCAAGGAACTCCTGGAGGCGGCCGCCAGGGGAGCGGACCAGCCGCTCTCCTTCGAGGTCGGCCCGATCGAGATGGAGTTCGAGATCGAACTGCGCGCCGAGGCGAAGGCGGGCGGCAAGTTCAAGGCCTGGGTCGTCTCCGCCGAGACCGAGGCGGGAGTGTCCCGTGGCCGTACCCACCGGGTGGCGTTCACGCTGACCCCGCGAGGCACCGACTCGGCCAAGGTGAACATCGGGGACCACGTCGCGTACAACGGCCCTCACGAGGACGACGTCGACTGACGCCGCCCACGGCGGGCCCGGGAGCCACCACGCCTCGACCGCCCGGCCCGGCCCGCCGGAGTCCGCCTGAGCCCTGCGGACGGCCCAGGCGCGCCGATTCACCGGGCGGTGACGAACACTCAAGGGGGAGCGGTGGACCGCGAGCGGCTGGTCGAGGTGCTCGGCGAGGACAACAGGGGCACGGGGTACCTGATCGGACCGCGCCTGGTCCTCACCTCGGCGCACGTCGTCGGCGAGGTCGGGACGACGGCACGGGTCCTGCAACCGGGCCGACGACCCCGGTACCGGTCGACCGTGGTGTGGCGCGGCGATCCGGGTGGTGACACCGATGCGGCCCTGGTACGGGTGGAGCCCGCCGTGTGGCAGGGACCGGAGGGCACGGCCGAACCCTGGGGCCGACTGGCCACCATGCGACCCGGCCAGGAGGCCGAGACCTGGGGCGTCCCCTGGGTGATCCAGGACGGCGGCAGCGCCGACCGCACCGAGCGTTTCACCGAAGCCATGCAGCTCAGGGGAACGATCAACCCGGGCAGCGGCTACGTGGGCGGACGCCACCTCCTCGCCCTCTCCGACCACGCCATGGCACAGTGGGCCGGCACCGGAGTGCCCTGGGCGGGGCTCTCCGGCGCCGCGGTGGTGTGCAACGGACTGCTGATCGGTGTCGTGAAGGCGGACCTGGTGAGGTTCGGCCACACCGTGCTGGAGGTCGTCCCGGCCCACGTGCTGCATGCCGACGAGACCTTCCTGAAGGCCCTGGAGGCCCACGGGGCCGACTCCCGCACCCTCGGCCAGGCGGAGTTCGACCGACTGCGCCGTGCCGACCTCCCCGCACCTTCGGACGGGTCGCTGCCGCCCGCCGCCCTGCTGCACGCGGGCCGGGAAGTGGTCGGCTTCCACGGTCGCGAGGAGATCCTCGAACGGCTCAAGCAGTGGTGCACGCCGGCCGGCTTCGGCGTCCGACTGCTGCACGGCCCCGGAGGCCAGGGCAAGACGAGGCTCGCCGCCCGCCTCGCGGAAGCACTCCGGACGGACGACTCCCGGTGGACGGTGCTGTGGCCGGACGCGACCGCCTCGCCGGAGGACCTGGCAGGACTGCAGGACAGCACGAACCCCGTACTGGTCGTGCTCGACTACGCCGAGGCACGGCTCGACCAACTGTCCGGCCTGCTGAAGACGGGTGGGCTCCACCGCGGCAACGTCCCGATCAAGGTGCTCCTGCTGGCCCGCACCGCCGGCGGCTGGTGGGAGAACGCGAAGTGGGCACGCGACGGTGCGCCCCTGCGCCCGGCACCCGTCGACGAACTCCCCGCGCTCGCCGCCGACGAGGCGACACGCGCCCTCCTGTACCGGCACGCGGTGACCGCCTTCGCAGGTCGCCTCTCCGACCCGGAGGGCACGCCGGAGGACAGGACCTGGAAGGCCCGGGCCGACCGGCTTCCCGCGCCCGCACCACGCAAGCTGGCCTCGGGCAACGTCCTGACCCTGCACATGACGGCCCTGGCCGACCTGCTGGACGAAGGCGTTGCGGACGGGGATCCGGCGCGGCACGACACCGAGGGGGACGCCGAGGACCGCATCCTCGAGCACGAGAGGCTCTACTGGGCCCAGGTCGAACGCGAGCGCCCGCTTCCGGACGGACTCGGCGGGGGGAGCGCACCGGCCGACGCACTGGCCACGGTCGCGCTGCTCGGCGGGGCCCCACTGGGCGGACGGGACCGGGAGGCGCTGCTGCGGCGCTCGCCCGTCCTCGCCGACCTCCGGGCGCACGAGATCAGGCAGGTCCGCGAATGGGTCGGGGCGGTCTACCCGGTGGCCGCCGAGGACCCCTGGGAGGTCCTGCAGCCCGACCGGCTCGCCGAGCGCTTCGTGGGTCGGCACGTCCTCTCCGATCCCGAGTTCGTCGACGGTCTGCTCGCCGAGGCGGAGCCCGGCCGGATGTCGGTCCGGGCACTCACGGTGCTCGCCCGGGCCGCAGCCCATCCGCCGCTGCTCGGCACGCTCGACGAGCTGATCACCGATCTGTGCGTCCGTCACGCGGACGGTCTCGGGACGGCCACCATGGACGTGGCCACCCAGGTGGAGCGACCGCAGCCGCTGGTGGACGCCCTGCAGCAGCGGGTCGAATCTCCGGAGACTCCGCTGTCGTCGCCCCGCTGCCCCGCGTTCGACGGCGCGTACTCCGGACCGGCCAGCCGCGGGTCGATCCCCAGCGGCAGCCCCATCCGCAGCGTCAGCT
>NZ_JBEYFP010000163.1:0-10911 GCF_040634455.1 Kitasatospora sp. NPDC007106 | reverse complement strand
ATGAGGATCATGTCGAGCTCGGGCAGCAGGTCCTCGTAGGGCTCGATGGGGGTGGCGGGGCGCAGGGCCATCGAGGCGCGGGCGCCCTTGGCGCGGATCTCGCGGGCGAGCCGGACGGGCGCGCTGGCGGCCTCGACGTGGAAGGTGACCGAGCCGGCACCGGCCTCGACGTACTGCGGTGCCCAGCGGTCGGGCTGCTCGATCATCAGGTGGCAGTCGAGCGGGGTGTCGGTGGCCTTGGCGAGGGACTCGACGATCGGCACGCCCAGCGTCAGGTTGGGGACGAAGTGGTTGTCCATCACGTCCACGTGCAGCCAGTCCGCACCGCGGATGGCCTCGGCCTCGTCCGCCAGGCGGGCGAAGTCGGCGGAGAGGATGCTGGGGTTGATCTGCGCCATGTCCGGGTACCTTCACAGCTCGGTGCGGGCGTTCGTCTGCGGCCGCCTCCTCCCATCATCGCGTGAAGCGGTGGCCGGAGGTGAACGCCGGGGCTCCGGGGTGACCCGCATCACAGACCCGATCACCGCAGGTCCGCTCAGGGGGCGACGGCAGCACCGCGTGCGCCCCGGCCCGCACCAGGAGCCGCACGGCTCCGGAGAGGCTGTCAGTCCGTGGCCGAACACGTCCATCCCGCCCGTGCCCTGTGGTGGCTCTTCGAGCCGGTGCACGCCCTCACCTACTTCGCGCCGGAGGGCCGGGCCGCCTACGAGGCGGTCGGCCTGCGCGGTTACTGGCGCGGCTACTTCGGCGGCCGGGCGGCCCCGCTCGGCCCGGTGGACGCGGCCCCGGTGGTCGCCGCCTTCTTCAACTTCGCACCGTCGATGGTCGAGCGGGCCCTGCCGGACATCTGGCACCGGGCGTCGCCGGAGGCGGCGCTGCAGGCGCGGCTCGCGGGGGCGCGGGCCACCCTGGGGCGGGTCCTGGAGGCGGTGAAGCCGGACCTGGTCGACCGCTCGGCGGAGCTGCTGGAGCGCGCGGTCGACGGACTGGACTGCGGCGGCCGGGTGCTGGCCGCCGCCAACGCCGCGCTGCCCCGCCCCGAGGACCGGCTCGGCCGGCTCTGGCAGGCGACGACGGTGCTGCGCGAGCACCGCGGCGACGGCCATGTCGCCGCCCTGGTCTCCGAGGGCCTGGACGGCTGCGAGGCGCTGGTGCTGCGCTGCGCGCTGGACACCCGCCGCGAGGCGCTGCAGCCGCACCGTGGCTGGACGGACGGGCAGTGGGACGCCGCGGCGGCGCGTCTGGCCGAACGGGGCTGGCTGCACGGGGACGGCACCGTCAGCACGGAGGGCCGCGCCCGGCACCGCGCGCTGGAGGCGGTCACCGACCTGGCGGCCGCCCGGGTCTGGGACGGCTTCCACCGCGCCGAGCTGGACGAGCTGGCGGCCGCGCTGCGCCCGATCGCCACGGTGTGCCGGGCCGAGCTGCCGCAGGCCAACCCGATCGGTCTGCCGGCGGCGGGCTGAGGCGACGCGGCGGCACCGGCGGGCACCGGTGCCCGGGTCAGAGCTCGGCGGGCGCCGTCCGGGCGGCGCGGGCGGTCCACCGGCCGTCGTGCCGGGTGATGCTGATGGGGTGTCCGAAGCAGGCGCTGATCAGCTCGGTGGTGACGACCTCCTCGACCGGCCCGGCCGCCACGCACCCGCCCTCGCGCAGCAGCAGGGCGTGGGTGGTGGTCTCGGGCAGTTCCTCCAGGTGGTGGGTGACCAGCACGGTGGCGAGGCCGGGGTGGCGCCCGCGCAGCAGGTCGAGGCTGCCGAGGAGGAGTTCGCGGGCGGTGAGGTCGAGTCCGGTGGCGGGCTCGTCGAGCAGCAGCAGCCGGGGCTGCGGCATCAGGGCCCGGGCGATCAGGGCGCGGCCGCGCTCGCCCTGGGAGAGGGTCGTCCAGGGGTCGTCGGCTCGGTGCGCCATGCCCATGGTGTCCAGCAGGTGTTCGGCGTGCGCGGACTGTTCGGCGGTGGGCCGCCACCGGGGTTCGGGTTCGATGCTGTTGGTGAGTCCGGTCAGCACGACGGTGCGGACGGGCAGCGGGGAGCGCAGCGGGTGGCGCGGGTTGACGTGGCCCAGGTGGGTGCGCAGGGCCCGGATGTCGACCCGGCCGAGCCGCCGGCCGAGGACGTGCACCTCGCCGTGGGTGGGGTGGGAGACCGCGCCGAGCAGGGCGAGCAGGGTGGACTTGCCGGCGCCGTTGGCGCCGAGCAGCGCCCAGTGCTGGCCGGCCTCGACGGTGAGGGAGACGTCCCGCAGCAGGTAGCGGCCGTCGCGCACCACGTCCACGGCGTCGGCGCGCAGCAGCGGCGCGTCGGGCAGCGGTTCGGCACTGGTCACGGCGGCCTCCCGGGCGCGGTCGTGGCCGTACGGATCGGTTCCGGCCGGCCTCGGGCATCCGGATGATCTCAGACTTCGGCGGCCGGTGCGTTCGCGTGCCGTCCGTCGGACGGGCCGCCCGCCCGCACCCGCGGGCGCACCGCCCGGAAGGGAGCACGCCCTCCCGGGCGGCGGCCGGGCGGTCTCAGCCCTTCATCAGGGCGTTGAGCTCGCCGTAGTCCAGGGCGTCGGCGAGACCGGTGTAGGTGCCGGTGGCGGCCAGTTCGGCGGCGACCTTGCGGACGACCGCGTACGCGGCCTCGGCCACCGAGGAGCCGAGGCTCACCCGGGCGACGCCGAGGCCGGACAGCTCCGCCACGGACGGGGCGCCGGGGCCGGCGAGGATGTTGACGGGGGCGTCGATGCCCGCGGTCAGGGCGGCGACGACCGCGGGGTCGGTGACGCCGGGGACGAAGATGCCGGTGGCGCCGGCCTCCAGGTAGGCGGCGGCGCGCTCGATCGTCTCCTCGAGCCGGGCCTCCCCGGTCCCGACGGCGCGGAGGTAGGTGTCCACGCGGGCGTTGATGTAGAGGGGGATGTCGGCGTCGTCGGCGGCCCGGCGGGCCGCGGCGATCCGTTCGGCCTGTTCCTCGGTCGGCCGCAGGCCGGGGCCGCCGTCCGTACGGGCGTCCTCGATGTTGATGCCGACGGCGCCGGCCGCGAGGACCTCGGCGACGGTGGCGGCGACGTCGGCCGGGGTGGCGCCGAAGCCGCTCTCGATGTCGGCGGTCACCGGGACGGACACGGCGGCCGTCACCCGGCCGATCAGGGCGATCGCCCGGTCGCGGTCGAGGTGGTTGCCGTCCGCGGCACCGAGTCCCCAGGCGACGCCGGCGCTGGTGGTGGCGACGGCCTTGGCGCCGGCCGCCTCGACCAGGCGGGCGCTGGCGGCGTCCCAGGCGTTGGCCAGGGCCAGCGGCGCGGCGGAGTCGTGGAGCGAACGGAACAGCTGGGCCTTCTGGTGCTGTGCAGTCATGTCCCGTATTGGACCAAGGCGGTGGGGCCGGCCGCTCGCGGTTTCGCGACACGGCCGTCGATCGGGGGGTGCCGGACCTGCTCGGCCGGGCGGGTTCCGGCCCGCTCGGCCCGGCGGAGGATTCCGGCCTACTCGGCCCGGCGCGGGGTGGGCGGCCCGAGGACGACGCCGCGGCCGGCGTAGAAGCGTTCCAGGTCGGGCCAGGGCACCCGGGCGTGCTGCTGCGACTCGCCGGGGAAGCCGGAGGGGTTGTGGATCAGCAGGGCGTCGTCGTCCGCGCCGACGGCGAGCACCAGGTGGCCGCCGGTCCGGGGCGGGGCCGGTTCCAGGGTGCGGATCGACGGGTGGACGGAGATCATCGGCAGTCGGCCGGCGTCGAGGTGGTCGCGGAGCTCCGCGGCCGGCAACGGGGCGCGGGCGTCCGCGGACAGGCCCCAGCGCCCGCGGACGTAGGCCGCGAAGGGGGCGTGGACGAGCCCGTCGAGCCGCCCGTCGGGGTGCCGGACGTAGGCGCCGGCCTCTCGGCTCTCCTCGGCGAGCCGCACGATCGGCGGGGCGACGCCCCACCAGTGGTCGAGCGCCATCCGCAGGCAGGCCATGCCGCAGGCGCGCCACGACCAGTACGCGTACTCGTCCGGGTCCGGCGCGCCCGACTCCTCCCAGCGCGGGTCGTCCTCGGCGAGGACGGTGCCGGCCAGGATGTCGGGGACGAGCTCGGGGGATTCCCACTGCGCGTAGTAGGGAACCGGGTGGCTGATCGGCTGCACAATGATCATTCTGACGCACGGCGGGACGGCCCGCCTCGCCGGTGGGGCCCGGACGCGCACGCCGCCCGGCACGTCCGGGCCGTGCGTCTGCGCCCCACCGGCCCGCGGCTCAGACGATGCCGGCGCCCCGCAGCAGCCAGCGGTTGGTGCGGCCGACCAGCCCGGCGCGGTCGAGCACGCCGACCACCTTGGCGGCCATCTCGGTCTTGGCGGCCCGCCAGTTCGGGTTCCGCTTCGCGGCCCGGCGGCCCTCCTTGGGGTCGATGCCGACGGCGGCGTACACCCGCGGGTTGATCAGGTGGGTGGTGGCGACGTGGATCACGATGCCCATCAGCAGCTGTTCGACCCGGCGGCGGACGGGCCCGAGGTCCTGGCGGACGAGCTCCTCGCGGGCGTAGGTGATGTGCCGGGACTCCTCGATGACGTGGATCCGGGCGACCTGGCGGGAGAGCGGCTGGAGCGACTCGTCGGCCATCATCTCGCGCTGGAAGGCGTCCAGGATCTCCTCGACGTACATCGTCCCGCCGAAGGTCTGGCTGTGCGTGGAGATCGCCTTGAACACCCGCCCGAGCTCGTGGGCGAGCCGGCCCGGGCCGTAGGCGGGCGCTCCCATCCACGCGATCATGCGGGCGAACATCACCGAGTGCCGGCACTCGTCGGCGATCTCGGTCAGCGCGTACTGGACGTGCGCGGTGGTCGGGTCCCGGTCGAAGGCGTGCCGCAGCAGCATCTGCATGAGGATCTCCTCGAACCAGATGCCGACGCTGGCGACGGCGGCCACCTCGTGCTTGCTGAGCTCGATCCGCTGCTCTTCGCTGAGGCGCTCCCACAGGTCGGTGCCGTAGAGGGAGATCCGCTGCGGCGCGATGTAGTAGGCGCCGGGCACGGGTCGGCTGTCCCAGTCGACGTCCTTCAGCGGGTCGAAGGACAGCTTGGCGGAGGAGGCGAGGAGGCGCTCGGCGGTGCGCCGGCGCTGCACGTCGCGCTCCTCCAGGACGGCTGCGGTGGCCTTGCGCGCGGTGGTCGCCATGGGGTCCGCTCCTCGGTCGCTCGGGTGGGGTCTGCCAGGACCGTAGACCGTATTAGATTGACCGTCAATAACTCGCGCAGCAAAGACCGCCCGGCACCCGGGGGCCCGGTCGGGCCGTCTCTTCCGGATCTTGCCGGATCGGCGGTGGGCGCCCGGCCGGATGTGCCGGCGGATCGGCCTCGTACTGGACCGCACTCGGACGATTCGCCGGTGCGTCCGGCCGGGGGCACCTTCCGGCCGAAGGCCGGGGGAGGATGCCCGGCGTCGCGCGCCCGGCAAGATCCGAACGAGACGGCCTAGAGGTCGATGCCGAAGACGTAGACGGTGTCGGACGCCCGGTCGAGCCAGAAGGACGCGTGGGCCGGGGCCTGCGGGGCCAGTTCGGCGTCGAGCGAGGGGCAGCCGATCCAGGACGCGCCCTCGGGCCCCTTCCCGGCGAGCTCCTTCTGCCAGTAGCCGGTGAGGTCCGGCGCCGCCAGCGGCGCGCACTCCCGACCCGCCGTCAGTTCGGCGATCCGGCCGGGCGGCAGCCGGAAGAAGCCGGCCAGCCCCGGGTCCGGCGAGGGCAGCAGGTCGCGCGGCCCGTCGGTGGACCGCCAGGTCCCGGAGACGGCCGGCCCGAGCCGGGGGAACACCTCGTCGAACCAGTCGGTCGAGGTGTACCGGTCCTCCGCGCGCGCCTCGTCCCGCTGGACGACCAGCGTGCACCCGCCCAGGACGACCGCCCAGAACGCGGCGAACACCCCGGTCACCACCCACACCGACCTCGGCACCGCGCGCCGCTGCGCCTCCATGGCGCCACCCCTCCCCCGTGTCCTGCCCGGACTCGCCCGCCCGGGCAGGACATCCGTTCTACCAGGCGTAGTCCTCCGGTGCGGTGCGGTGGCCCGGGAAGATCTCGTCGAGGCGCTCCAGCGCCTTGGCGTCCAGGGTCACGTCCAGCGCGCGGTTGGCGGCGTGCAGCTGGTCCAGGGTGCGCGGGCCGACGATCGGCGCGGTGACGCCCTCGCGGGAGAGCAGCCAGGCCAGCGCCACGTCACCGGGCTCGTGGCCGAGTTCGGCGGCGAGGTCCTCGTACGCCGCGATCTGCCCGCGGTGCTTCTCCAGGGTCTCGGCGGACCGGCCGGAGGCCCGGCGGACCCCTTCGCGCTCCTTGCGGAGCACTCCGCCGAGCAGGCCGCCGTGCAGCGGCGACCACGGGATCAGGCCGAGGCCGTAGTGCTGGGCGGCGGGCAGGACCTCCAGCTCGACGCTGCGCTCCAGCAGGTTGTAGAGCGACTGCTCGCTGGTCAGGCCGAGGAAGTTGCGGGCCCGGGCGGTCTCCTGGGCACGGGCGATGTGCCAGCCGGCGAAGTTGCTCGACCCCACGTAGATGATCTTGCCCTGGGCGGTCAGCACCTCCATCGCCTGCCAGATCTCCTCCCACGGAGTGGCCCGGTCGACGTGGTGCATCTGGTACAGGTCGATGTGGTCGGTCCGCAGCCGCTTGAGGCTGGCGTCCACGGCGCGGCGGATGTTGAGCGCGGAGAGCCGGCCCTCGTTGGGCCACTCCCCCATGTCGCCGTAGAGCTTGGTCGCGATCACCGTCCGCTCGCGGCGCCCGCCGCCCTGGGCGAACCAGTTGCCGATGATCTCCTCGGTGCGGCCCTTGTTCTCGCCCCAGCCGTAGACGTTGGCGGTGTCGAAGAAGTTGATGCCCAGCTCGTGGGCGGTGTCCATGATCCGGTGGGCGTCGGCCTCCTCGGTGTGCGGACCGAAGTTCATGGTGCCGAGGCAGAGCCGGGAGACGGTGAGGCCGGTGCGGCCGAGGTGGGTGAACTCCATGATTCCCACCCTCGGCCACACCGGCGGCCGCTGTCCAGGTTTTCGTTCAGGCGGTGGATCAATTCCGCCCGCCCGGACGGCCCGCACGGACCGCCCGCCCGCGGCCGCCGGGCACGAGGCCTCAGGCGGTGCGCCGCAGCAGCGCGAGGTACATCGCGTCGGTGCCGTGCAGGTGCGGCCAGAGCTGGACGTCGGGGCCCTCGCCGAGCCCGGGCAGGCCGGGCAGCAGCGGCCGGGCGTCGATCCACTCCACGCCGCTCTCGCCGCGCAGCACGTCGTCGACCACGGCACGGGTCTCGGCGAGGTGCGGCGAGCAGGTGGCGTAGCCGACCACGCCGCCGACCCGGGCGGCCCGGATCGCACCGCGCAGCAGGTCCCGCTGGAGCGGGCCGAAGCCGGCGATGTCCTCGGGACGGCGGCGCCAGCGGGCTTCCGGGCGGCGGCGCAGCGCGCCGAGGCCGGAGCAGGGCACGTCGACCAGGACGCGGTCGAAGCTGCCGGGCGCCCAGGCGGGCCGGGTACCGTCGGCGGCGATCACGGTGTACGGGCCGGGGTTGCCGGCGAGCGCGCGGGCCACCAGCCGGGCGCGGTGCGGCTGCTTCTCGGAGGCGACCAGGGCGGCACCGCGTTCGGCGGCGATCGCGCCGAGCAGCGCGGCCTTGCCGCCGGGTCCGGCGCAGCCGTCCAGCCAGACCCTGTCCGGCCCGTCGAGCGGCGCCGCGGCGAGCGCGAGGGCGACCAGCTGGCTGCCCTCGTCCTGGACGCCGGCCCGGCCCTCGCGGACGGCGGTCACCCCGGCAGGGTCGCCGCCCTCGGCGAGCCGCAGCGCGTACGGGGACCAGCGACCGTCCACGCCCTCCGGCAGGGCCTCGCGGAGTTCGTCGACGGTGGCGCGGCCGGGGCGGGCGACGAGGGTGACCTCGGGCCGGTCGTTGTCGGCGCGCAGCAGGTCCTCGACGGCGGCGCGGCCGGAGGCGTCCGGCTGCCAGCGGCCGAGGGCGTCCCAGAGCGAGGAGACCACCCAGCGCGGGTGCGAGTGGACGACGGCGAGGTGGTCCTCGGCGTCCTCGTCGTACGGCGGGGCGACCTGCTCGATCCAGGCGTCGAGGTCCTGTGCGCTGATCCGGCGGAGCACCGCGTTGACGAACTTGGCCCGGCCGTCGCCGAGCACCACCCGGGCGAGTTCGACGGTGGCGGAGACCGCGGCGTGGCTGGGGATCCGGGTGGCGAGCAGCTGGTGGGCGCCGAGCGCGAGCACGTCGAGCACCGGCGGGTCGACCTCGCGCAGCGGCCGGTCGATGCAGGCGGCGATGATCGCGTCGTAGGTGCCCTGCTGGCGCAGGGTGCCGTAGACCAGTTCGGTGGCGAGGGCGGCGTCGCGGCGCTCCATGCCCTTCTGCTCGGCCTCGCGCAGCAGCGGCGGCAGGACGAGGTTGGCGTAGGCGTCGCGCTCGTCGACGGCGCGCAGGGCGCGGAAGGCGACGATCCGGGCCGGGTCCTTCTTGGGGCGGCGGTGCGGGCGGGGGGCGCGCTTGGCGCTGGGCGTGGTCACGTGGTGCCTCGAATGTGCTGCGGACGGAAGGTCTGGCGGGCGAAGAGGTGGGGCGGGTCCGGAACGGGGTCAGTCGCCGAGTCGCTCGCCGGACTCGATGCGGACCCCCCGGGCCCAGTCTGCCGCGCGCATCTGCTTCTTGCCCTGCGGCTGGACCTCGCCGAGCTCGATGTCGTGGCTGCCGGTGCCGACCCGGACGCTGTGCTTGGCCACGGCCATCTCGCCGGGGGCGAGTTCGGCGGAGCCGGGGAGCAGGGTGACCGGGCCGGCCAGCTTGAGGCGCTCGCCGCGGAAGACCGTCCAGGCGCCGGGGGCGGGAGCGCAGCCGCGGACGAGCCGGTCGACGCGCAGCGCCGGGTGGCTCCAGTCGATCCGGGCGTCCTCGACGTTGATCTTGGGGGCGACGGTGACGCCGTCGGCGGGCTGGGGCACGGCGTGCAGGGCGCCGTCCTCGATGCCGTCCATGGTGGCGGCGAGCAGCCGGGCGCCCGAGTGCGAGAGCCGGGTGAGCAGGTCGCCGCTGGTGTCGGCGGGCCGGATCTCCTCGGTGACGACGCCGTAGAGCGGGCCGGAGTCGAGGCCCTCCTCGATCTGGAAGGTCGAGGCGCCGGTGACCTCGTCGCCGGCCATCACCGCGTGCTGCACGGGGGCGGCGCCGCGCCAGGCGGGCAGCAGCGAGAAGTGCAGGTTGACCCAGCCGTGGCGGGGGATCTCCAGGGCGGCGGGGCGCAGCAGGGCGCCGTAGGCGACGACCGGGCAGCAGTCCGGGGCGAGTTCGGTGAGCCGGGCGAGGAAGTCCGGGTCGCTGGGCTTCGCCGGCCGCAGCACCTCGATGCCGGCCTCCTCGGCGCGCCGGGCGACCGGGCTGGCGACCGTGCGGCGACCGCGGCCGGAGACCGCGTCGGGGCGGGTCACCACGGCGACCACCTCGTGCCGGTCGGAGGCCAGCAGGGCGTCCAGGGCGGGGACGGCGACCTCGGGGGTGCCGGCGAAGACGAGGCGCATGGGTGCCTTTCTCGGAGGGGGCGTGCTCCGGCCCGGCGGGCGCGCGGCCCGGCGGGTGGAGGAGGTGGTCAGCGGGCGGAGCCGAAGGTGGAGTGCGGCGATATCCGGACGGTCGGCGCCGGGCCGTCGCCCCAGTCGGCCTCGCGGATCGCCTTGAGCGCGGCCTTGCGGGTCTCGCGGTCGAGGCGGTCGATGAAGACGATGCCGTCGAGGTGGTCGGTCTCGTGCTGGATGCAGCGGGAGAGCAGCTCGGTGCCCTCGATCGTCACCGGGTCGCCGTACATGTTGAAACCCTTGGCGACGACGCCGTGGGCGCGCTTGGTGTCGAAGCGCAGGCCCGGCAGCGACAGGCAGCCCTCGGGGCCGTCCTGCTCCTCGTCGGTGAGCGACAGGTCGGGGTTGATCAGGTGGCCCACCACGCCGTCGACGTTGTAGGTGAACACCCGCAGGGAGATGCCCAGTTGGGGCGCGGCAAGGCCGGCGCCGGGGGCGTCGAGCATGGTGTCGGTGAGGTCCTTGACCAGGCGCCGCAGTTCCTTGTCGAAGGTGGTCACCGGCTTGGCCTTCGTCCGGAGCACCGGGTCGCCGAAGATCCTGATCGGCTGGATCGCCATGACTGCGGGGGCTCCTCGGGACGTCGGCGGCAGGGAGGCGTACCTGCAGAGTCTATGCAATGGGCGCCGTACGCCGGGCCGGGGTTCGGCGAGGTCGGCGCGGGTGGGCGTGCGCCGGGGGCGCCCGGCGGCCGTCCCGGTCGTGCCCCACCGACCTTCTCGGACGGGCGCGTTACCCGGGCCAGGGGTCGGGCGTTGGTCAAGTGGAATTGACCGGGACGCACGGCGTCGCGGTCCACGCCGACCGTACGGAGAGGTGGCGCAGAGGCCATGGCCGAGCAGATCAACCACGATGCGCGGGCGCGGGCGAGCCTGCACCTGCTGGTGCGGGACATCGAGCGGGTGAGGCGCCAGGTGGACGCGCTGCGCACCCTGACCGCCCAACTGGGCAACGTCTACCGGCCCCGGCGGCCCAGCACCTCGGCGGGCTTCGTGGTGTACGGGCGGGCGCCCGCCCCGACCGTCCGGCTGGCGCAGGAGCTGCGCGAGAGCGTGGAGACGCTGGTGGCGGCGGCGGTCGAGTTCGACCGGGCGCTCGGCTTCTCCTGGGACTCGGTGGGCTCCGCGCTGGGCGTCACCAAGCAGGCGGTGCACCGCCGGTACGGCATGCGCCGGCCGGCCACCGAGCTGCTCGCGGCGGCCTCCGTCCCGGCGCCGCACGACGAGCGTGCGCCCGAGCCGCTCCACGAGCGGGCCGAGGCGCCCGTGCCCGGCCCCCTCCCCCGGACGGTGCCGCAGGCCCGGCAGGGCGGCCTGGCCGCCCAGCCGGACGCCCG